>NZ_JBHVCT010000178.1:0-4630 GCF_042803195.1 Streptomyces sp. NPDC057428 | reverse complement strand
TCCAATTTGAGTCCAGACACCTCAAGGATCACAGGAGACGGCGTGTTTCCCGTATCAGGGCAGGTCAGGACACCCACACATACGGCAGGAGAGCCCGGAAACACCTACATGTATCCGGCCGCCGCCCTCCGGTACGTCGCGGCCGGCAAACTCGACCGCGAGCTCTTCAACATCACCCGGTTGCTGGCGGACGGTTACGGGGACGACCGGCGCGACAGCCTTCCGTTGATCGTCACCTACACCGATGCCGCCGCCCGCGCGCGGACCAAGACCGTGCCCACCGGCGCCAGCAGGACCCTCACCCTGAGCAGCATTCAGGGCGCGGCGCTCTCGGCATCACGGTCGAAGGCAGCCACCTTCTGGGAGTCGCTCACCGGCAAGGCTGGCGCGGCGAACGCTCGCGGCACCGGCGCCGAGCTCAAACTGCGCGGCGGGATCGCGAAGGTCTGGCTCGACGGAAAGGTCAAGGCCGCTCTGGCCGACACCACCGCGCAGATCGGCGCACCGCAGGTGTGGTCGGGCGGTGACACCGGCCAGGGTGTGGACGTGGCCGTGCTGGACACCGGTGTCGACACGCAGCACCCCGACCTCGCCGGACAGGTGGCCGCGAGCACGAGCTTCGTACCCGACCAGGATGTCGAGGACCACAACGGTCACGGCACCCACGTAGCCTCGACCATCGCGGGCAGCGGGGCCGCCTCCGACGGCAAGGAGAAGGGCGTCGCGCCCGGTGCGCGCCTGCACATCGGCAAGGTGCTGGACAACGACGGCAGCGGGCAGGACTCCTGGGTGCTGGCCGGCATGGAGTGGGCCGCCCGCGAGCAGCACGCCAAGGTGATCAGCATGAGCCTCGGCGCGGGACCCACCGACGGCCACGACCCGCTGAGCGAGGCCGTCAACGAACTCAGCGCCGAGACAGGTGCGCTCTTCACCATCGCGGCGGGCAATGCCGGCCCCCACTCCGTCGCGGCACCCAGCGTCGCCGATGCCGCGCTGTCCGTCGGCGCGGTGGACACTTCGGACACCCTCGCAGACTTCTCCAGCACGGGCCCGCGCCAGGGCGATGCGGGCCTGAAGCCGGAACTCACCGCCCCCGGTGTCGATGTACTGGCGGCCCGCTCGCAGTACGCAGAGGACGGCTCGGGCTACTACCAGACGCTGAGCGGGACCTCGATGGCCACCCCGCACGTCGCCGGGGCCGCCGCTCTGCTCGCCCACGCCCACCCCGACTGGACCGGGCAGCAGCTCAAGGACGGTCTTGTCAGCAGTACGAAGGCGACGCCGCGGTACACCGTGTACGAGGGCGGCAGCGGTCGTCTCGACGTCGCGGCAGCGGTCAAGGGCACGGTGTTCGCCACGGGCAGTGTGTTCGGCGGCTACAGGGACCCGTCGGCACCGGCCGGCGACAAGTCCGAGAAGGAGGTGACCTACACCAACACCGCGGATGCTCCGGTGACTCTGGACCTGGCGGCCGAGGTCCCCACCGCGCCCGCGGGCGCGTTCTCGCTGTCCGCACGTCAGGTGACCGTGCCCGCGCACGGCAGCGCCAAGGTCACTCTCACCACCGACTTCGACCTGATGAAGCGCGACACCACGACATCGGGACAGATCCTCGCCACCGGCCCTTCCGGCGCGGTGCTGGCCCGCACCGTGATCGGCGCCTACGTACAGGCCCCGCGCTTCACCCTCACGGTCAACGGCAAGGACCGCAGCGGCCGACCGATGAGCGGTGAGGTGTATCTGATCAGTGAGAAGGCCTTCTTCGGCCCCCTCCTCCTGGACGAATCCGGCACCGGAACGATCGACCTGCCTGTCGGCAAGTACTTCGTGAGCCTTGAGGGCGACGTCCAGGGCGCCCACGGGCCGCACTCGAAGGGCAAGGCGCTCCTGACGGTTCCCGAGGTGGCCGTCAACTCGGACACCTCGGTGCAGTTGGACGCTTCCAAGGCGAAGCAGGTCTCGGTCCGCACCCCGCAGGTGAGCACCCCGGCCAACACCCGCATCGACATCCGTCGCTCGTTCGACAACGAGACCTCCCTGTTCATGCAGCGGTGGCCGTCCAAGGAGTACGACAGCGTGTGGGCCCTGCCCAACAAGCCTGTCACCACGGGTAGCTTCGGTTTCGGCGGCAACTGGCGCCTGACGGAGCCGGCTCTGGCGGTGACGTACGGCAAGCGCGACTTCGACGACATGATCGTCGCCCGCGGGAGCACGCCGCTCCGGAAGGGCACGCGCCCGATCAAGGTGGTCTACGCCGGTGAGGGCGGCGTTGGTGCATACTCCAAGCTCGGCGCCCTGGGCAAGGCCGTCGTGGTGCGGCGCAGCGACGCGGTCGGACCGGCCGAGCGGGCCGCGAACGCCGCGAAGGCAGGTGCGAGGCTGCTGCTGGTCGTCAACGACGGCGACGGCCGCCTGGACCCGTGGGGTTCCGATCTCGACAACCCGTACGCCGAGCAGGGGAACCCGCCTCCCCTGACCGTGGCATCACTGACCGCGGACGAGGGCAACGAGCTGATCGCGGGGATCAAGCCCACCCGGAGGGCGCTGCTCCGGGTGACCTCACACCCCACCATGGACTACCTCTACGACATCAGCCGGCACTGGACGGCGATCCCGGCGGATCCGACCTACCGGCCGCAGAACAGCGACCTCAACCGGGTGAACGTCTCCTTCCGCAACAACCGGCCCGCCAGGGCGCAGGAGTCGCGTTCGGCGGTGTGGCAGGGTAACTACGGCTTCAATATGGTGCCCACGCCCGCCCAGGCCGAGCGAACCGACTGGGTCTCGCGCGACACGGACTGGGTGGAGGTCGCCGACGTGAACCAGCAGCTGCAGATCAGCAGCGACTCCGTGAAGCGCTACCCGAGTGGCAAGACCTCCCACCTGGAGTACTTCGGGCCGATCCAGCGCCCCCGGTCGAACAGCAACTACGTGCCCGTGCGGGTGGGCGATCAGATTCTGGCCGTGATTCCGGGGTGGGGCGACTCCGGCCCCGGGCACGTCGGCCGGACCCTGAACAACGGAGGGGTGCGGAACAGTGTGAAGATGTACCAAATACTCCCGGACGGCAACCCGCTCCTGCTGAGGGAATCCGTCACGGACACCATCGGCAGCGTTCGATACCCCCTCACGCTGGACAGCGCCGAGAAGCAGCCCTACCGCCTGGTCTCGGACAATGCCCGGGACTTCTGGGAGAACGACTACTCGGTCACGACGAGGACCGAGTGGGGGTTCACCTCGGCGGCGCCCGCGGCCGGCACCTATTCCGTCCTGCCGCTGATCCAGCTCGACTACAGCGTCGAAGGCATGGACGACGCGGGTAGGACGGCACGCCGCGCCGCCATCACCGTCACCCCCTCGCACCTGGAGGGCGGTCCCCGCTCGGACACCATCGGCAAGGTCGCCCTCGACGTCTCCTACAACGACGGCGCCACCTGGCAGCACACCGCCCTGACGCACACCGCGGCAGGCTGGACCACGCACCTCAACGCGCCCGCCAAGGCACAGTTCGTGACCTTGCGCACGAGCGCGTCCGACAGCGAGAACAACACCGTCACACAGAAGATCAGTCGGGCCTTCGGCCTGAAGTAAGCACGCGCGGAACAGCCTTCGCTGATCCGGTCGGGGCGGAACCGCAGCCGGCGGTCCCGCCCCTGACGTCGTCACGAGACGGTTCGGGGCGGGGGGGCGCGGTGCACGGGGAGGGCGGGAGCATGACAGGGGCCGGGAGGGGCAGACGCTGTGCACACGAGCCCGTCGGCGGGTCCGAAAACGGAGGTTTCGATGCTGTCGCACAGACGTGAAAACGATGTACTCGTCCTCACCGTGCACGAGGATCCGGGGATCGGTGGACGGGCCGCACTGGCCACCGCGATCGAAGACTTCGTACGTGCCTTTCAGCCGTCACCGGTACTCATCGTCATCGACGACGCCGCCGCCACCCCGGCGACAGCCAGCGCCGTACTGCGTGCCCGTCGCCGGTGTGGCGACCTGGACGTACTGTTCTCGGCCTCCACCCACAACGCGTCCATCCGCCGGCTGTTGGAGGACAACGCCGACTCCCTGGGGCCAGGACCGGTCGTTCACCCGCGAATCGATGTCGCCGGCGACGCGGCATACGGCGCCGCAGCCTGAACGTCGGTGACGAGGAACCCTCCGAGGCTGCTATATCGCGTCAAGCCGCTTGAACAAGTTCCTCGATGCTCCTGGTCTTGGTCATGGTGCGGTCAGTCCGTTCGAGGGTCTTGAAGATCGAGCGGCAAATGGCGGCGGTTGAGCTGTCGGTCTCCACTCCGGTTGAGCCGGTGCCAGTTGGTGAGCCCAGAGGAGGCAGGGATCGGTGAGACGCCCGCGAAGGACGCCAAGGCGGCTTCCGAGCGGAACCGGCCCTGATGGGACCAGCTGACCAGGATCTGAGCTGCGGTGATCGGTCCGACGCCAAGCAGGCCGAGGAGCTCTGGGGCGACCTCCCGGATCAGGATGAGGAGCAAACATTCAGCGGGTAATCGGAGCGTGATGGTTTCCGGCGTTGGATAACTGGCCGTCACGGTGGGAGCGTGGTGGAAGCGGGATGCGGTGTGGTTGGATCTCGTTGTGTCCGATCTTGAATTGCTGCCGCATGGGGAGCTTG
>NZ_JBHVCT010000177.1:0-4772 GCF_042803195.1 Streptomyces sp. NPDC057428 | reverse complement strand
AGCATCAGCCCACGCAGATACAGCTCGCCCTTGGCCCGCTGGTCCCGACGCGCCAACGAACCAAGCATCTCCACCGCGAACGCCTCCAGGCGCGGGCGGACCCTCTCCATCTCCTCAGGTGTCACACCTGATAGGACATCACAACGTACCTGACGACGATCAACCGGGGTAGCTAACAAAGCCCTAGTAGAGCACATCGGCGGACTCGACCTGCCGTGCAGCAGCCTCGGCCTGCGTGAGCGGAGCCGTGCGGTCCCAGCCGTTCCACAGGCGAACGGCCTGGTGGACGCAACCGATGTCGGCCATGAACGGCGCCGGGTCGACACCCACCAGGTCCGGCGCCGCTGCGTAGTGGTCCCCGAGGGAGGTCGCACCGCTTCGGGTTCGCCACAACTCCACCAGGAAGGGCAGGATGTCCAGGTTTTCCGGGAGGGCGAGGATGACATGGTCGCTTCCTACGGCCCGGCGGAGCGAAAGCAGGTCCTGCCGAAGGATCACAGCCGGGCTCCCGGTGGCAGCCTTGGGAGCGATCGACTCGAGACGCGGATCGTCTCCGGAGAGGAAGCGCTGGACCGAGGGGCGCTCCTCATGCCGTCCGTGGACCGACACCGCCAGGGCGACTGCGCCGTGCGACAGCCGCAAGAGCCTGTCAACGGCTTTCCCTCGTACGGCCGGAGTATTACCGGTTACAACGCTGAGCAGCCCTTTGGGCACGTGGGTTCCCATCGAGTGAGGTGGAGCGATGGCTGGCCGGTGGCACTTCGAAGGGTTGCGCAACGCGGGCCGGGCAGGTCAAAGTTCCCCCTCGCCCCACATCGCCTAACGCGCAACCGGGGCAGGTGCCCGTCGCGGCGACAGCGTGCCGCACGTCCTCGAACCCGTGACGAGGCCCGAGCTGCGCGACCCAGTCCTCCAGCACCTGGCAGACGAACGCGACGCCGGCTCCGCAGACCCGGCACGTCAAGTGGTGCTCGTGGACCGGCGGCAGATACCGGTACACCTTCACCTCGCTGCGCGCGTGTACCGCTTCGAGTCTCCCCTCCGCGTCTGCGGCAGCCAGCGCCCGGTACACCGTGGTGAGGCCGATACATATTCCCTGCTGCGTCATCGACGCATGGAGGCCCTGAGCACTCACAAACCCTCCGTTCCTCCGGAGGGCGTCCAGCACTTCAGGCCGCCGATCTGCTGCACGGCGGCGTCTGGGTCGATCGGGGACGGCAGCCGACGAAGCGCTGGCCATCGTCGCCTCCTTACGTGCGGGTAGGTGCAGCTGCTGGTCACGTCAGAGCCAGTTGGCCCGCCCCCGCCGACGGTGGATCTCGGGCATCCGCCGTCGGCGGGGCGGTCGGGCCAGTCGCCTTAGCGGCGTCCGCCCCTCACATTATCCGAGATGGTAATCATTTCCAGTTAGTTCGGCGAGGTATTGGCAGAGTCGACGGAGGACCCGAACGAGCGCACCCCCCGCCGCCCCGCGAAATACCCGCACGCCCACTACGACGCATCATCGGCCGTGGCAGCATGCGGGCAGGGGGAACAGCGACGGGTGGCGCCACGGCCCGCCGACCGCACCACCACCCGTCATCGAGAGCGAGCTGTCACCAGGAGGACTTGGTCACTCCGGGAAGGAATCCGGCGTGCGCTTGTTCGCGCATCCGAACCCGGGACAGTCCGAACTTCCGCAGATGACCACGCGGGCGGCCGTCCACGCTGTCCCGATTGCGCACCCGGGTGGCACTGGCATCGCGCGGCTGCCGGCGTAGTTCCTCGGCAGCAGCAAGTCGCTCGACCTCCGGAATGCCGGACCTGCGGATGATCTTCTTCAACTCCGCACGACGGGCGGCGTACCGCGCGACGGTCGCCTTGCGCTTCTCGTTCTGGGCGATCTTGCTCTGCTTGGCCATCAGACCTTCACTCCCCTCGCCCGGATGCGGGCGACCGCCGCCTCGATGCCGATGGTGTCGATCACCTTGATCGCCCTGGCGCTCAGCACAAGGCGCACATGCCGCCCCTCGCTGGGCAGCCAGTAGCGCTTGCGCTGGATGTTCGGGTCGAACCGGCGCGACGTGCGCCGGTGCGAGTGGGAGATCTTGTTGCCGAAGCCCGGCTGTGCACCGGTCAGTTGGCAGTGGGCGGACACGAAGTTACCTGCCTCTCATCGGGTCGGGTCCATATTGAAAATGGAAACCATTGCCATATAGTAGCGGCATGGCTCGCAACGAACTACGCCCGATCATCAAGCTCCGCTCCACCGCGGGAACGGGCTACACCTACGTCACCCGCAAGAACCGGCGGAACAACCCCGACCGGCTGGTGCTGCGGAAGTTCGATCCGCTCGTCCGTCGCCACGTCGACTTCCGCGAAGAGCGCTGACACCGCGATTCCCCCGCTCGACACCCCCGACCCTGACCACGAGGACACCGCCATGAAGCCCGGAATCCACCCCTCCTACCGCCCCGTCGTCTTCCGCGACAAGGCCGCCGACTTCGCCTTCCTGACCCGCTCCACCTTGAGCAGCGACCGGACGGTCGAGTGGGAGGACGGCAACACCTACCCGGTCGTCGACGTGGAGATCTCCTCCGCGAGCCACCCCTTCTACACCGGGACCGCCCGCGTCCTGGACACGGCAGGGCGCGTCGAACGCTTCGAGCGACGCTACGGCCGCAGTGAGGGCCGGTGATGGAGGACAGGCACAAGCTCCCCGTCGTCATCGTCAGCGGACTGCACTCGGACGCACGCCACGAGGTCGTGGAGGGGCTACTCAGGGAGATACCTCACAGCGTCGCTCTGCACCACGACCTCGCGACGGCCGGGACGGGCACGGTGTACCGGACCGTGCGGGACACCTCCGGAATGCTCTCCAGCGGCGATACCCCCCTGGTGAACGACTGCGCGTGCTGCGCCTTGCGCGAGGACCTGATGCCCGAACTGGAGCGCCTGGCGGCCGACGGGGTGACCAGGACCGCCATCGTCGAACTGTGGGACTCCGTCGAGCCCCAGGCGATGGCCGAGGTCATCGCCGCACACGGGGATGGCGGGGCAGAAGTGACGAGCGTGATCACCGCCGTCGATCCCGCCCTCGTCCTGCCCTACCTCGCCAACGGCGACGACCTCGCCGAGGCGGGACTGGCAGCCGCGGCCACCGATCAGCGGACCGTGGGCGACACCTGGGCGCGACAACTGGAGTACGCCTCGGCGGTCGCCATCGTGGACGACGGCCAAGCGGACGAGGAAGACCGGGCGCTGATCGGCCAGCTGCACCCGACGGCCCCTCAGGCGGCGGCCGGCTCACAGGAGCTGGCGGGGCTGGCCCTCGTGGGATTCGACGTGGAAGCGGCCGCCGCGGGACAGCATCCGGCCTGCGCACTATTGCCCCAGGAGGCCGAGGAGGCCGGCGTCAGCACTCTCGTGTGGCGCAAGCACCGACCGTTCCACCCCGAGCGTCTGTACGACGCCCTGGAGGACCTGAGTTGCGCGGCCGCCCGCAGCCGCGGCCGGTTCTGGCTCGCCGACCGTCCCGACACACTCCTGTCCTGGGACGCGGCGGGCGGCGCGCTCTGCGTCGAGAACAACGGTCCCTGGCTCGCATCCCTCCCGGACGCAGCCTGGGACATGATTCCGCCGGTCCGACGGGCGGCCGCCGCACTGGACTGGCATCCCGAGCACGGCGACTGCTGCCAGCACCTGGTCTTCATCTCCCCCGGCCTGGACCGGGACGGGCTGACCGCTCTACTCGATTCCTGTCTGCTGACCGACGCCGAGTACACAGCGGGCCGTGCGGCCTGGAAGGACCTGCCAGCCGCCTTCGACGAGTTCCTCGACCCCGTCCACTGACCGCCTCGCGCAACCACACACCCAGCCCTATAAGGAAAGACCCATGACCCGACGCCAGGAACCCCGTAAACCCGCCAAGGACCGCCCGAACCCGCTCGACGCGGCGAAGATCACCTACATCGACTACAAGGACTCCGACCTCCTACGGAAGTTCATCTCCGACCGAGGCAAAATCCGCAGCCGCAGGGTCACCCGGATCAGCGCCCAGCAGCAGCGACAGGTAGCCGCAGCGATCAAGAACGCACGCGAGATGGCACTACTGCCGTACGTCGGCTCCAGCAAGTGATCCACAAACTGGGCCGTCGCGGAGGGTGACGACCGAAGGCTCTGCGTGCTGAACTGCAGCCCTGACGGCGCGCCCGGAGGTGCCCACACCCAGACGGGCCCACCCTGCGAGATATGCCGGACTTGTCTGCCCCTTCTCTCCGGCGGGCGCGTTCGGTGTCTCCAAGACAGCGAACCGACGAAGGCGTCGGCGAGATGTCCACGACCACGGCGCACCACCCCCACCCCCACCCCGCGCACGCGCACCAGCACGCCCCGGGATGCGGCCACGTGGCCATCCCGCACATCGACCACATCGACTACGCGCACGACAACCACTTGCATCGCGCCCACGAAGACCATGTGGACGAGTGCGAGAATCCGGCCCACTCGGTCCACGAAGGGCACGACCACCAGCACGGACAGGACTGCGGTCACGTCGCCGTGCCGCACGAAGACCACGTCGATTACGTCCATGACGGCCATCGCCACGCCTCCCACGATGGGCATTGGGACGACAGGCCCCTGCCATCGGCCACCCGTCGGCATCGGCGAGATTCGCGCATATGGCAGGCGCTGGTGCGGAGTCCGCACCCGCGGCGGGCGCGGGTCACGGTGACGTGTGGGGCGGGGCAAGAGGCCGTTGGGCCGTGTCATTGTGTATAAGGCCAAAAAGC
>NZ_JBHVCT010000176.1:0-4837 GCF_042803195.1 Streptomyces sp. NPDC057428 | reverse complement strand
GGCAACCTCTGGATGCCACCCATCGCACAGACCACCTGACCAGCCACTCTCACCAACCGTCACCGATCAGGCGCATTCCTTCTGAATGCGTACCAGCGAGGAACGACAGCACACCGCCGACCGCACCCAGGCGGCTGCCCTCACGGTCCGTGGGCGCCGCCTCGGACGGCTGTTGCACATAGGTGCTGAGCACAATGCCCGCCAGCAGAGCTGTCACGACCAGAGCCGGATAGTTCCACCACTGCACGGGAACCGAACGGCCGAACACCGGATTGGGCACTACCGCGGTCGGCACACCGACCAGGACCGCTGTTGCCAGCGCACCGGCACCCACGACCATCCATTGCCGGGCTCGCCACGCGCCCAGCGCTTCACCAGCCCGGCGCCAAGAGCGCGGGGAAGAAGACATGAGAGAACACTCCGTTCTGCGGATTCAGGGACACGACCAACAGGCCGGCCTAAATCCGCAGAACGGAATGAAGAGAAACAGGAGGTGGTGGAGCCGGACCTCCCCCATATGGGCCCGAACCGGCGTTGCATGGTGACGGAGCCACAGCCGTTGGGGACGAGATCCAGCCGAAGGAGTCAGGCAACTGCGGCGCGCTCTCGGCTCGCTGCGCAGTCTGCTCAGCCACAGCCTTCTTGCCGCACGGCACGGCCGCACCGGTGGGCGCCTCAAACAACGAGGAGGTCGCGGAGACTGCCGCAGAGGGCGATCCCGCGGGCCCTCGTGGGCCTTGCACGTGGCTGAAAACGCACAAGAGCGCCGTAACCGCCACCAGCAGCGCCAGCGCAGCACGGACACCGATCTCTACCGGCCCGCATGCTGTCGCTCGTCTCATCACCGCTCCCACGGCCGCTCCGTACGAACACTGTAGGGCAGACGGGGCGGTCAATACGGCGGGCTCGTGCCCGTGTAGCACCGATGCAAGGGGAAGGCGGCTTGCTCGATGCCTGTGCCACTGCTCACTGGACAACTCGACCCTCATGTCGAGCGTCGGCCATGCTCGACCGCGAACCCGTATCTCGGCCCCGTGTATTTGACGGCTACTGCTCGTATGCCCAGGCCCCGCCGGTCTGCCGGTACTCCTGGGCAAGTGGAAGACCCGCTGAAACCAGTTGCTCCAACTGCCGTCACTGACGCGGAATAGGCGTATTCCATCCACACGGACTCGCCGGGGTGGAGCGGGAAGCGTCCGTTTTCGTTCTCGAACAGCAGCCAGACATTCTTGAATGCATCGCGGTCGTGCTTGGCCTGCCAGCGCATCGCCTCAACTCGGCAGGTGGCGGTGAGGTCGAGTTCGTCCCAGGTCCTTCTCCCACAGGGCGACCTGTACCGCCCAGTCTCCGCGGGGTGGGGCGGCGAACTCTCGAGTCCCGTCCAGGGGGTCGATGATCCAGACGCGGTCGGCGTCGTGACGAGCCGGGTCGCCGGGCGCATCCTCCGACAGTACGGCGTCACCTGGACGGTACTCGTGCAGAAGCCGGGCGATGAGTGCTTGTGCCTCACGGTCACCGGCTGCACCCAGTCTCGCGGGGTCGGTGCCGACGCGCTGGGTGCGCACTGGGAGGAGCCGGATGCCGATGCCGACGGTTTGAGCGGCGAATCGGGCAAAGCCCTGGTCGTGCAGGTCCCCGGGCCATTGCCTTTCCTCCGGGCTCACCAGTGGTCCTGCGCGGTGGTGAGCCCGTGGAGCTCAGGCGGGTGCGTAGGTCAGGCAGTCGACGTCGGTCTGCTGGTAGCCCACGGTGATGCCGGGGGCTTGGCATTCAAAGTCGACGTTGTGTCGGCAGTCGGACATCTTGCAGGCGCCGACCTGGCCGGTGGCGGACGGGTCGCCGCCCTTGGCCGGGGAGGTGAAGAAGGTGTCGCAGTGTGGGTGCCGGACGTCGCCCACGGTGATGGCCATTGCGTTGCAGGCGTGGTCCCGGTTGTAGGCGCAGTTTTCAACCGCGCATTCGGTCACGACGGGCATGTCCATGAAGGGTCTCCTGGTATTCGGTGTGTTCTTCCTGCTCGCCGACAATGAGCGGCAGGCGACTGACGTGAGCATGGCCCACCAGGTCGAGCGTGGTAGTCAGCACCCGCACATGGCCAGCGGACGTCCGCCGAACGGGGCAACGCGAGTGGCGTTTTGACAGGGCCGTGCGGTCAAGCATGGGTGGGTTCGGGGTGTGGGCGGACGATCGCGATGGGGCACGCTGAGTAGTGCAGGAGCTGGTGGCTGACCGACCCGAGGGCCAGGCCGTGGAATCCGCCGCGGCCTCGGGAGCCCAGGACGAGCAGGTCGGCCCGGTCCGAGGCACGGGTCAGGGCCGGGACCGGGGCGTCCCGAATCAGCTCTTCGGTCACTTCGACCTCCGGGTACTGCTTGCGTCGTCCTGCGCATGTCGTCCAAGTCGCGGCGGAGCTCGGCGATCTCCTCCTCCACCCGCGAACCGGACACGCTGGTCGGCATCGGCGGAGGATCGGTCACCTCGATCAGGTATGGCGGCCAAGTCGATCTCACCCCTCTCGATCCGCGCCTTCGTGCGCCGCTTGAGAGTGGTGTTGCACCGACCCGAGCAGACGTGCCGATCACGGTGCTCCCAGTGCGCGTTCTTTGGTACGGGCTCGCCACAGATCCGGCAAGGTTCGCCGCCCGTGGCACGTTCCGTCGCCGCGAGGATGGCGTTCCAGTAAGGATCACCAGGAACCTTGCGGGTCCTGGCGCGGTCGGGCACCGGAGGCGTCCCCGGTGTGAGCGTCTGCATCGGGCGCCGCACCTTCGGCGTGTCCTTCGGGCGCTCGACCCGCTGCCTCTTGGCAGCCGAGGTACGGCAAGGATCGGAGCAGTACTTCTGGCTGCGCGGGCGCCAATACTCCAGCACCGTGCCGCAGACCGAGCACGGGCGACCCGCTCGTTCAGAGGCGCTGCTGAAGCCGTAGTCCACAGGCTGTCCTCAGGTCGAGTGGTCGACTGAAGTTCGCGACCGCGCAGGTGCGAGCGGACGCGTGGGAGGCGTGCCTGCCCTTGCCGGGTGATCGGCCGCTGGGAGAAGCCGACCAAGATCTTCTCCCAGTTTTCTCCCAAACGATCTCCGGGAACGAGCAAGGGGCCTGATCCACTTAGTGGATCAGGCCCCTGACCTGGTGTTCCAGCTGTCGGGGTGGCGGGATTTGAACCCACGACCTCTTCGTCCCGAACGAAGCGCGCTGCCAAGCTGCGCTACACCCCGATGTCCACCGATTGTCCCGGCGACATCGATTACTTTAGCCCACCGGCGGCCGGAGGCGAAATCCGGTATTACGCCCGGCCGCCGTTCTCAGTCCCGGGGCGTCAGAGTCAGCAGGGTCGCCTCGGGGGGGCAGGCGAAGCGGACGGGGGTGTAGCGGTTGGTGCCGCAGCCGGCCGAGACGTGGAGGTAGGAACGCCGCTCGCCGACGGTGTGTGCGGAGAGGCCCTTCACCCGGTCCGTGTCCAGATCGCAGTTGGTGACGAGAGCCCCGTAGAAGGGGATGCAGAGCTGCCCGCCGTGGGTGTGGCCCGCCAGGATCAGGGGGTAGCCGTCCGCCGTGAAGGCATCCAGCGTGCGCAGGTAGGGGGCGTGGACGACGCCGATCGAGAGGTCCGCGCCGGTCTCGGGGCCGCCGGCGACCTCCGCGTAACGGTCCCGCTTGATGTGCGGGTCGTCCAGGCCGGTGAACGCGATCTCCAGGCCGTCGGCATTGATCCGTCCCCGGGTGTTGGTCAGGTTCAGCCAGCCCGCCTCGTCGAAGGCGTCCCGCATGGGCTCCCACGGGTTGTGGACCACGCCGACCGCCGGTGCGTTGCCGTTGAGGCCGTGCTTGCCCTGCATCTTCTCCAGGAGATAGAGCGCGGGGTTGCGGAGCTTCGGGCCGTAGTAGTCGTTGGACCCGAAGACATAGACCCCGGGGAACTCCATCAGCGGGCCGAGTGCGTCGAGCAGCTCGGGCACGCCCTCCGGGTCGGAGAGGTTGTCGCCGGTGTTCACCACGAAGTCCGGCCGGAGGCCCGCGAGTGACTGCAGCCACGCGCGCTTCTTGCGCTGACCGCTCACCATGTGGATGTCGGAGACCTGGAGTACGCGCAACGGGCGTGCCCCGTGCGGGAGTACGGGAATCGCGATCCGGCGCAGCCGGAACGAGCGTGCCTCGAATCCGGCGGCGTACACGAGGCCGGCGGCGCCGACCGCAGCGCCGACTGCCGTTGCTTTCAGGGGTACTCCGTAGCGTGCGCGCATGTGCCCATCGTCGCAGACACGGCGGGGACGGACGAAAACCGGCGGGCGGCGGGTACCCCGTACCTGTCACAATCGCCGCATGACCACGCTCAAGTCCAAGCTCAAGGAAGACCTCACCACGGCCATGAAGGCGCGTGACGAGCTCACCTCGTCCACCCTCCGCCTCACCCTCACCGCGATCACCAAGGAAGAGGTCAGCGGCAAGACGGCGCGCGAACTCTCCGACGACGAGGTGCAGAAGGTGATCGCCAAGGAGGCGAAGAAGCGCCGCGAAGCGGCAGAGGCCTTCGCGCAGGGCGGCCGGACCGAGCAGGCCGAGCGGGAGAAGGCGGAGGGCGAGCTGCTCGACGCGTACCTGCCCAAGCAGCTCTCCGACGACGAGCTGGACGTGATCGTCGCGCAGGCCGTCCAGGAGGCGAAGAGCGCCGGCGCCGAGGGGCCGCGGGCCATGGGTGCCGTCATGAAGATCGTCAACCCGAAGGTGGCCGGGCTCGCCGACGGGGGCCGGGTGGCCGCCACGGTGAAGAAGCTGCTCGCGGGCTGAGAGGCCGACGGCATGAGGAAGGGGCACCCCCCGGCCGGGGGGTGCCCC
>NZ_JBHVCT010000175.1:0-5421 GCF_042803195.1 Streptomyces sp. NPDC057428 | reverse complement strand
GCGGATCTCGCACGCCCTCACACCCCTGCCTCACACAGCCGACGCTTCTCGGCGAGAGACTGCGCCCCCGCGAGATTCACCGGTGGATCCGGGCTCAGCGACCGGGCGCCGCCGGATGTGGCGGGCGCGCTGCATGGCGTCGCGGGTCGGTTACAAGCGCCACTCCTCGGCCAGCAGCCCCAGCAGTTCAACCTGCCGCTTCTCCAGGTGCTCCGGAGTCCAGGTGTCCTGCCCCAGTACTTGCGTAGTCAGGGGAAAGGCGACGACGCCCCGCCTGAGGTACCGCTCCTTCTTGTCCGTGAAGTCGAGGTTCTGGAC
This sequence comes from Streptomyces sp. NPDC057428, assembly GCF_042803195.1. NCBI lineage: Bacteria > Bacillati > Actinomycetota > Actinomycetes > Kitasatosporales > Streptomycetaceae > Streptomyces > Streptomyces sp. NPDC057428. The sequence continues at coordinate 5,103 of NZ_JBHVCT010000175.1, read as the reverse complement.
CTGGGAGTTCTTCGCCCGGCTCAGGAGCACCAGATTGGCGAGCCGGTGCGTCCACTTCTTGCGCTCGTCCACGGTGAAGTCCGCACGCCACTGGGACTGGGGCCCCGGATTCTGGGGGAGCACATGCTCGACTGTGATCCGCGGAGCGTCGTACGTGGCCACGATGTCGTCCTCGGACAACAGCTCGTCCAGCCGCAGGAGGATGAAGCGTCGCGTCCTCAGCCCGTAGTACACGTCGCCGTCGAGCCGGGCCAGAGTGTCCGCCCGCTCCTCCTCCGTCAGCTGGAAGGCGGGGGCCTCCAGGCCCAGACCGCCGTTCAGCTCCGACAGCAGTTCCGCGAATCGCGACACACGGGGCGTGGTGTAGACGCGTCGGATGAACATGCTTGCCGCCAGGCGCTCCAGCAGCCGGAAGAACGAACCCAGCCACACGGGATCGTCCCTGTGGGAGCGAAGCGCCCACAGCGCGGCCGGCCACCAGTCGTTGTTGTCCAGGAGCAGCAGTCGACGGAACCAGAGGTTGACCTGGTGCGATCCTTCCCCGGCCGCGTATGTCTTGTCGCGAATCACCGCAGACGCCTCGGCATAGGGGACGAGTACCTCGTCGACGAACTCCTTGGCCCGGCCCCCCTTGTAGCGGGACAGGACCTGCGTTTGGAACTCCTTGAGGAGTTCCTGCCGTGCCCGCTCGCCGGAGAAGATCATGCGGATATGCAGGAACAGGTCGGAGAACTCCTCCCGGCCGAGGCTCTCCTCCGCGTCCTCCCACCGCCTGGCATAGGTTTCCGAGACCTGCTCGTCGATCTCGCCGATGATCTGCGCCTTGAAGATATCGGCGGCCGACAGGTCGAGGCCACGGGAGTTCATGACGCTGAAGATTCGGTGTGCGCTGTCCAGGTCCGGCGTGCTCACCGCTACCAGGAAGGTCTGAACGCCCATCAGTTTGCACAATGCGAGACGCTGATCGTCCGACCAGGAAGTGAGGGCGGTGTTCAGAGCCCGCGCGTTGGCCTGGACAGCCCTTTGCGCGTCGGTCCTCAGGTTGTGCGGGTTCAGTTCGAGCAGGGTCTTGATGGAACCTGAGGTCTGAATGTGCTGGTGGAAGAAGTCCGCGTCCCTGGGACGCAGCGTGAGCCGGGGTTTGGCCTTGAGGCCCAGCACGGTGTTTCCGGGCTCGGAGATCATCGCCACCAGGTTGGTCACCACATCGGGCTGTTGAGCCAGATCGCGCAGAACCGCCAGCAGGATGGTCAAGGTGGTCAGGCGCTGCTGACCGTCGATGACGTCGGCCTCGGCGGTGCGACTGTCCTTCACGAGTACCAGCGAGCCCAGGAAGTAGGGCTCTCCGTCGCCTCTCAGAAGTGCTTCCTCAAGGTCGGCGAGGAGTTGCTGAGCCTGTTCGGGCTGCCATGCGTAGGGGCGTTGATAGTCCGGGATCCGGAAGTCGTAGTCACTGCAGAACACCTTGTGCAGCGGTACTTCGCGCGCTTCGAGCTGAGCCATGGTCAGCATAATTCCGCACCGCCGACCTGCTTCGCAGGGAAGTACGTCAAGTGGGTGCGGCCGAGGCCGGTTGGCCGCCGAAGTTCGAATGGCTGTCGCTGTTCGTGTGTGCATGTGGCCGGACAAGGCGTTGATGCAACGGTGGGCGGCTCGGCCGTGGCTCCGTGCTGGACGCATGGCGCGGGTACGGCATTCGCCGCCCGGTCACTGTCCGCACCAAGAACTCTGGTGGCATCGACGTGCCTGCGAGGCAATGGGCACTCGGACTGGCGTTCATGCTCGACCGGCCCCGCTCACGAAGACGTCTCCTCCGACGGGACGGAATGAGCCTTCCGGCCGTGGTTGCGGATGCTCGCCGGAGCGCCGACGTATGCGCACGATGGGCACTTGGCCCATGCGCCGATCGTGACGGCCCGGGTGGTGACGGAGTGGCCGGGCCCGTAGCCGTGTCCGTGCAGCAACTGTGCTACGGATGTTCCGTATTCGGCCGCCAGCAGAGCGGCTTCGGCCACCTTGTCATGGCCTGGGGCGAAGAAGGATCCGGGTCCGACCTTGGTGCTGCAGCCGCACCAGCAGGTGCCCGTCGCAGTGAGGTGGGGAAGGGGCTTCGAGTTCATGGACACAAGCTAGATCAGAGGCACCGGCACTCTGGGGTGTTCGCGAGGTTTGCTGCGTCTCGGCGCCCCACCTGGAGGGCCTACGAGCCCGGCTGCCGAGGAGGTCCACGCCTGGACCGGTGTCACGATCCGTGCCCAAAGGTTCACGCAAACTCCCTATAGTGGAGCCGCGTTGATCGTATGGCCCCAACACGCGAAGCCGTCCCCCAGGAGTCCGTACGATGACGAACCCGCACTTATCCGGCGTGCCCGCGTCCGTCGGCGGCTGCCCCGCGCATGCCTCGGACGCCCGCGTACCCCTTGGCGGAGCCGGGTTCGACACCGAACCGCAGGCCCTGTACCGGAGGGTGCGCCACTCGCACGGGCCCGTCGTCCCCGTCGAGCTCCCCGGTGGTTTCCCGGCCTGGCTGGTCGTCGGATACCGCGAGCTCCACCAGGTCACCAGTGACGGTGAGCTCTTCCCGAGGGATGTCGGCCTGTGGAACCAGTGGGAGCACATACCCGAGGACTGGCCCCTGCTTCCCATGGTCGGCCGGCCGATGCCGTCCATCAACTTCACCGCAGGCGCCGAGCACCGGCGCCACTCCGCGATGGTGGGCCCCGCGCTCGAAGCCGCTGACCCGTTCGAGATCCGCAGCCACTGCGAGCAGTTGGCCGACCGGCTCGTGGACGCCGTCTGCGCACGTGGCACGGCCGATCTCGTCGCCGAGTTCGCCGAGCCGCTGCCCGTGCTGGTGCTCTCCCGCCTCGTTGGTTTCCCCGATGCCGAGGGTACCGACATCGCCCGCGTCCTGAAGGCCCTTGCCGACGGGGGGCCGGGGGCCCAGGAGGCGTACGGACGCTTCGGGGAGCACATGCGGCGGCTGGTGGCGGTCAAGCGGTCCGACCCCGGCGACGACGTCACCTCCCGGATGCTCGCCCACCCGGAGCCCTTCACCGACGAGGAGTACGCGCTCGACCTGATGGCCGTCACCGCGGCCGGGCACCTCACCACCGCCGACTGGATCAGCAACTCCCTGCGGCTGATGCTCACCGAGGACCAGTTCGCCCAGTCCCTCGCGGGCGGGCGGCGCAGCATCGGCGACGCGATGAACGAGGTCCTGTGGGAGGAGAGCCCGACCCAGATCCTCGCCGGGCGCTGGGCGGTCCGCGACACACAGCTCGGTGGCCGGACCATACGCGAGGGCGACATGCTCCTGCTCGGCCTGGGCGCCGCCAACACGGACCCGCTGATACGCCAGGACCTCGGCTCCGGCGGGGCCGGTCACCACGCGAGCAACGGTGCGCACCTGGCGTTCAGCCACGGCGAGTACCGCTGCCCCTTCCCGGCGCAGGAGATCGCGGAGACCATCGCCCGCACCGGTATCGAGGTGCTCCTCGACCGGCTTCCCGACCTCGAACTCGCCGTACCCGCCGAGGACCTCGTCCGCAGACTGTCCGCTTTCCTGCGCGGGATGAACGCCCTCCCCGTCCGTTTCTCCCCGGCCGCACACTCGACAGGAGATCTGCTGTGACCTGCCCGCACACGACGGTGGTCATCGACCCGATGGTCCAGTACCTCGACGGCGAGACCGAGCGGCTGCGCGAGGCGGCCCCGCTCGCCCGCATCGAACTGCTGGGAGTGCCCGCCTGGACCGTCACCCGGTACGCCGAAGCCCGGCGACTCCTCGTCGACACCCGCCTGGTGAAGGATCTGGACGCTTGGGGTCTCTGGCAGAGCGGTGAGGTCACCCACGCCTGGCCGCTGATCGGCATGATCGACGCGGGACGTTCCATGTTCACCGTGGACGGGGAGGAGCACCGCCGTCTGCGCACGAAGACCTCGCAGGCGCTCACCCCGCGCCGACTGGAGGCGATCCGGCCCGCCATCGAGAAGTTCACCGAAGAACTGCTGGACGCCCTCGCGGAGCAGGGCGCGCACGGCGCCGTCGACCTCAAGGCCGTTTTCGCACAGCCGCTGCCGATGCGCGTGGGCGGTCTGCTAATGGGGTGGACGAGGCGTTGCACCCCATGCTGACCCGGCAGTACAAGGCGTTCTTCTCGATGCTCACCCCCCACGAGGAGCGCCTCGCGCTGCTTGCCGAACTCGACGACTTCTACACCGAGTTGGTGCGGGAGAAGGCCGCGCACCCCACCGACGACCTCACCAGCGCGCTGATCCTCGCCGACGAGGGCGGGGAGCCGCTGACCGAGGAGGAGGTCGTCGGGAATCTCAAGGCGATGGCCGCCGCCGGGCACGAGACGACGATCGGGCTCGTGCTCAACGCCGTACGCGCTCTGCTCGCCCAGCCCGACCAGCTGAGGATGGTGCTGGACGGAGAGGTCGCGCGGGAGGCCGTGAGCGAGGAGACGCTGCGCTGGGATACGCCCACCACCCACCTGCTGATGCGGTTCGCCACCGAGGACATACAGGTCGGCGAGCAGGTGATAGCCAAGGGGGAGGGAGTGGTGATCTCCTACCGTGCCATCGGACGAGACACCGCCCATCACGGGGACGACGCCGGCACCTTCGACATCACCAGGCCGAAGCCGATACGGCACATGACCTTCGGGCACGGTCCCCACACCTGCCCCGGGGCGGCACTGTCCAGGGTGGAGGCGGGGATCGCGCTGCCCGCGCTGTTCGGGCGTTTCCCCGGGCTGAAGCTCGCGATCCAGGACGACGAGATCCGCAAACTGCCGGTGATGACGCAGAACGACACGGAGGCGTTCCCGGTGCTGCTGCACGGGTGACCCGCCCGAGTTGAGGTGACCGCTTGGTCACAGCGTGCTGCGTCTCTCGGACGGGTGTTGATCAGCCGGAGTGGTGCGAGCAGGTCGATCTTGGTCGGCAAGATTCTCGCCGGGACGCCGGCGCTGGTGCTCCGTACATTGGAAGGGAAGACAGACACGGCAGCTGTAGATCCTGCTGAGTGACGCGTTCGCCCTGGCCGAGGTGGTTGCGGGGGCGCCTGCGGGCATGGGTACGGCCACCGTGATCATG
>NZ_JBHVCT010000174.1:0-5553 GCF_042803195.1 Streptomyces sp. NPDC057428 | reverse complement strand
CCCGATCGACAGGTGACTGTGATGACCGGCAGCGAGAAGAGGGCCCTGCTGGCGGGCGGCTGCTTCTGGGGTATGCAGGAGCTGATCCGGGCGCTGCCCGGCGTGGTGAGCACCCGGGTGGGATACAGCGGCGGCGACATGCCCGAGCCGACCTACCGAGACCACGGCAACCACACCGAGGCGATCGAAATCGTCTACGATCCCGCGCTCACCGACTACCGGTCCGTCCTGGAGCACTTCTTCCAGATCCACGATCCGACCACGAGGTGCCGACAGGGCAACGACGTGGGTCTCAGCTACCGGTCCGCCATCTTCTACCTGGGGGATGAGCAGCGGCGGGTCGCGCTCGACACCATCACCGATGTCGAGGCGTCCGGGCTCTGGCCGGGACCGGTGTTGACCGAGGTGGTCCTGGCGGGCGCGTTCTGGGAGGCCGAACCTGACCACCAGGACTATCTCCAGCGCTACCCGGACGGCTACACCTGCCATTTCCCGCGCGTCGGCTGGCGGCTGCCGCACCGCGCGGATGCCTGATCGCCGGGGTCCCGCCTCACGCAGGAGGGACGTTGTGGTTGACCCGGAACACGTTGGCAGGGTCGTATCGCCGCTTCACCGCCGCCAGCCGCTCGTAGCGCCGGTCGCCGAAGAGCCGGCGGACGTCCGCCTCGGTCCGGGCGGCCTGCGGTGAGATGAAGTTCATGATGTTCCGGTCGTCCGCCCAGGGCGCCAAGGCCTCGGTGTACGCGGTCAGGTGCCGCCGCACCGGGCCCGCCTCGGCCCACCGTGCGACGCCGAAGGCGAACGTCACGAAGGGCAGGCCCCTGGAGGGCACCGAGTTGGGGACGGCCGGTTCCCGGTCCAGGGCGCCTCCCAGAGCACGGACTTCGACGCTGACGAGCGGGCAGGCGGAGTCCGGTCCGGTGAGCGCCACGAAAGCCTCCAGGGTGTCGGCGGAGAACTCGCGCAGCCCCAAGGCCGTCTCCGAAACGGGCGCGGGTTGCACGGGATCCACGTGGATCTCCCCCACCTCCTCGAAGGGCCGTTCCCGCACGGTGTCCAGAAGGACGGGCGCCGTCGCGCGCAGGGGCGCGATCAACCGCTCCCCGTCGGCGGCCGGTCCGAGGTGAGCCACGCGTAGGTGCAGGACGAACGCCCCCCGCAGCACGGCGGGCAGGTGCGGAAGATCCGGCAGACGCTGGACGGCGACGGACGTGGTCGTATCCTCATCGACACCGGCCAGCCACGTTCGCCACACGGCGAGCACCCTCGCCATGTCCTCGCCGCGGAACCACAGCCCTCCGCCGTGGAAGCGGGTCGCGGGGAAGACGTCGAACTCCATGCCGGTGACCACGCCGAAGTTGCCCTTGCAGCCCAGCAGCGCCCAGAACAGGTCCGGATCGCTGTCCGGTGCAACCCGGCGCGTTCGGCCGTCGGCGGTCACGACGTCAAGCCGGCGTACGTGGTCGGCCGCGTACCCGTGCCTGCGGCTCAGCACCGGACCTATGCCACCGCCCAAGGTGTACCCGATCACACCCACGCCCGGAGCCGAACCCGCCAGGGGCGCCCATCCGTACTTCGCCGTCTCGGCGACGACCTGACGCCAGCGTGTCCCGGCGCCGACACTCACTGTCCGGCAACCGGGGTCGACACGCACGTCGTCCATGCGGTTCATGGTGAGCAGGAGCCAGTCGCCGGCGTCCGGCAGGACCAGCTGGTGCCCCGCGTTGCGCACCGCCACGGGGAGGGCGTGGTCCCGCGCGAACCGCAGGGCGGTCACCACGTCCCCGGAGCGGGTGGCCCCTACGACGACCGTCGGCCGCGCCGCCCGCAGCAGGTTGTGGCCGGCGCACTCCTGCTCGTACCCGGTGTCGCCGTACACCAGTACCGGGCCCGCGACTGCCTCGCGCAACGCGGACAGGTCGTAGGACCGGGAAGCTTGCCCGGTCGCTGATCGCCTCATGTCGTTCCTGTTCCGGGGCACCACGTGGGTGCGGGCGGACGGTCCGGCGTCGGATGAGTGCCGGTGCGGCGATGGCCGGCCGTCCGGGTGGCCGAGAGGCACCTGCCCGCCCTGTACACGCGGGAGCCGGGTGCCGGAGTTCATCCGCCCGCGCGGATGCCGGCGGACAACGGACGGGGCCGGTCGCCGCCCTTGTGACACGCTTCACGTGAACCCTGCTCTTCGGTGCGGCCGTTCACGTAGTAAGTGCGGAAAGGTATCGGCCGACGGGATCCGGATACCGGTGCGGCGCGGGCGGGTCGGGATGCCGCCGATCGTCCGCAGGGAAACAGCGGGACATCGATCGTCGCCGGTCCGCACCGAAAGAACCCGGAAGAAGCTGATGCACGATGAAAGACCGCGCGACCGTGTGGCTCCCGTACCAGAGGGAGCAGATTCCCGGCCTGCCGGACGGACCGGCCTACCGCTACTGGGACGGTGACGGCCCCCTGCCCGGTGACCCGGACGAGGTCACGTTCCTTGTCGGCCCGCCGGTGCCGGGCGCGGAGCGCATCCTGAGCCGGGTGCTGCCGCGGATGCGCGGGCTGCGGGTACTGCAGCTCCTCAGTTCCGGTTACGACCACATGATGCCGCTGCTGGGCACGATGCCTGCCGGAACACGGCTGGCGACGGCGCGTGGAGTGCATCGCGAGGCCACCGCCGAACTGGCCGTCACCCTTTTGCTGACCCTGTCCCGTGGGATCGACGGGTTCGTGGCCCGGCAGGCTGAAGCGCTTTGGCGGCCCGAAGCCCGGACCACCCTGTACGGCAAGCGCGTCCTGGTGGTCGGCTACGGAGCCGTGGGCGCGGCCGTCGCCGCCCGGCTCGGCGCGTTCGGTTGCGAGACCGTCCTGGTGGCCCGGACCGGGCGTACCACCCTCGCGGGACGCGTGCACACGGCGGAGGAGCTGGCCGGGCTGCTGCCCACGGCGGACGCGGTGGTGCTGTGTGCTCCGCTCACCGAGCGGACTCGTGGCATGTTCGACGCTGACGCACTGGCACGGCTGAAAGACGGAGCACTGCTGGTGAATGTGGCCCGCGGTGAACTGCTGGACACCGCTGCCGTCGTCCGCGAGGTGCGCGACGGACGGCTGCGGGCCGCGCTCGATGTCACGGATCCGGAACCCCTGCCCGACGACCATCCCCTCTGGCGGCTCCCCGGTGCGCTGGTGACTCCGCATGTGGGTGCCTTCACCGACGCCTTCCCGAGGATGACCACTGACTTCCTGCGGCGTCAGTTGCACCGTTACGCGCGTGGCGAAGAACTGGACAACGTCGTCCTGACGACGACCGGATACCAGGCCGGTGAGCAAGCTGCCTGAGAACACGACGACCACCGCGCGCGGCGACTACCCGAGGGTGGTCGGGCCCGACACGGCTCTGCCGTGCGTGCTCGACTTCTTCGAACTCGAGGGATACTCCGACCCGTCGGCGGCCTGGGGGGCCTTCACACGTACGTGGAACTGGGCCGCACCGCTCGCCGCGGCCGTTCCTGCTGAAGGCCTTGGTGCCCGGCCCGTCGCCCGGCCCGTTCCCGAGGGCTTCGTGCTGACCGGACAGTGGCACGTACCTCCTGGAGCCGACCTCGGATGCTGGCTGGTCCTGCCCCTCACCGACACCCGGCGGGACGCGACGGTCGAGGTGGCGAACGCGCCGGACCTTTTCGTGACCGCGTCGAGGGTGCTGCCGCGAGCGCTGCGCGGTCGCCATGCCGTGGCGGACACGGACGTGGCCGGCCCCGTGTTCCGCTTGGACGACATGCAGGTGCCGAGCGGTTTCGCCACGTACTCGGCGGGCACACCGCTGCGTGAGGACGACGCGGCCTTCCTCTGGACGGCGGTCACGGGGCTGGCGTTCGGAGCGGCGCGGCGCCTGACCGACGCCCTGGCCCGCCTCGCCCCGAACACCGCGGGCCCCGCCGGCACGCATGCGCAGAGCAGTCCGCCCGCCGCGGTGGGGGCCGCCGACGCGGCGGCCGAGCTGGCGGCCGTGCTGCGGGACGAGCGGCTGCACCTGGCGGCGAGGGTGCACGGCGCCCCGCTCGCGGGGCATGCCGACGCGCTCTGCGGCGCCGAGGCCCTGGCCGCCCAGATCCGGCGGGCCTCACACACGGTCCACCACGTGGTCGCGGCGGCGTACGAGCGGGCCCTGCCCTGCACGGCGGACAAGGGCAGAGAGCCCCTGATTCGCCTGGTCGAGGAGTGCTCACCGATACTTCAGTCCATGCGCTTCGCGGTGGAGCTTCTGCCGCCCGGCGGCCAGAGCTTCACAAGGGAAGGCTGAACGCGGTGACCACCGTCGCGTATCAGGGCGAACTCGGATCCAATTCGGCGACCGTCGCCCAGGCCCTGTTCCCGGAAGGACGTGAGTTTCCCTGCACGGGCTTCGAACAGGCCCTGGACGCCGTCACGCTGGGCGACGCCGACGTCGCGGTGGTCGCGGTGGACAACTCTGCGGCCGGACGCGTCGCGGACGTGCACCATCTCCTGCCGGAGTCGGGGCTGTTCATCGTCGCCGAGTACTTCCTCGCAATCCGCTTCGACCTGATGGGTGTTCCCGGCACGTCCTTCGACCAGGTGAAGTGTGTACGCAGTCACGTGCACGCCCTGGGGCAGTGCCGCAAGGTGCTGCGGGAGGGCGGCTGGCGGACCCTGGTCAGTGACGACACGGCCGGGGCAGCGCGTGAGGTGGCGGAGTTGGGCGATCCCCGGCACGCGGCGCTCGCCCCGCCCGCCGCAGCGCGGCTGTACGGGCTGGAGGTGCTTCGGTCCGCGATCGAGGACGACCCGGACGACACCACACGTTTCGTCGTCCTCTCCAGGGACCCGCGGTTCGCGCCGAACACGGGTGAGCCGACGATGACCAGTCTGTTCTTCTGCGTGCGGAACATCCCCAGCGCGCTCTACAAGGCCCTCGGCAGTTTCGCCGGCAGCGCCGTGAACCTCACCAAGGTCGAGAGTTACCAGATGGGCGCCGGGCTGAACCCCAGCCGATTCTATGTGGAGGTCGAGGGACACCCCGACCAACCCAGGGTCGCGCTCGCCCTGCAGGAGCTGCGCTTCTTCTCGTCCGAGGTACGCATCCTCGGCACCTACCCGGCACATCCGCACCGGTGGGGGCGTGCCGGCTGAGGCGCCCCGGGCTGTCGCGAACCACGAGACTCGGTGATGTCGAACCGACGGGGAGCGGTCCCGTCCCGGCCGGGGGCGCCAGGGGACAGGACCGCGTCGGACCGGGCTTCCGGAGCATGGATCCGGTCCTGTGCGGCCCGGAAGAGACAGTTTCTCGGGCCGCTGGACCTACCGGCCGCGACCGCTGTGATGACCAGGTCTGCCGGCTGGTCGGGTTCCCGCTGCCGTCGCCGGGCGGCGGGAACCCTCACTGATACAACGTGGCGGATCACCGCGGGGTTCACATGTGTTTGCGTGTGTCTCGTGCGCGCACCGGGGACGCACGAAGAAAGTCGGCTGCCGCCGGTCCGTAGCCGGACAGCGTGGCGGTTCCGACCCAGGCCCAGACAGACAGTCGAGCGCATCGCGTGTGGGCGGGTGCAT
>NZ_JBHVCT010000173.1:0-5561 GCF_042803195.1 Streptomyces sp. NPDC057428 | reverse complement strand
GCGACACGCCGCCCACCGTCTCGAGAGAGTGAGTCTTCTGGTTCGTCATCAGGTGTCCCTTCAGGTGAAGTTCCCACCTAATTCATGACACTCCCCCGGGCTTTCGCGGTGGGCCGCGAGCGGCTGGGGCGGGCGCAGCCTGGCCGTCTCCGCCACGCGCAGCAGGTGCCCACGGTCCCCTGGCGCGGCGAGCAGTTCCTGCTCCTCGCCGGGTACCAGCCGGGTGAAGCAGGCCGCAGCCCGCAGGAAGATGCCCGTCCAGGGCGGTACGGGGTGGGCGGCGCAGCCGTCGGTGTAGCGGGTGCGGTCGTGCAGGGCGAGCGTGGCCGCGGCGTCGTCGTAGTCGCGGGGGCGAGCGGTGGCGAGTTGCTGGAGGGAGGCGCCGGTGAACAGCGCGGCGGCGATAGCCGCGGCCAGGCGGGGATGTGCGGTCGCCGCGTGCAGCCGGTGGGCGACTCGCTGGGTGGTGGGCGCGGTGAGAGGCACGGGCGGTGGGCGGTGCCTCCAGATGATCGGCGGTGGCGTGCACAGGTCGGCGCAGGGGCGGGGGCTGTCGTAGGAGACGAGGCGGTCCAGTGCGGGCAGGGTGAGCCACCGGCCAGCCGGCCCGGCGGGCTCCTCTGTCGGCGCCGGTTCGGTGATAGGCGTGCCGTAGTAGTGGCGGCGGGCTGTCTCGAAGTCGGTGGTGACGGAGTAGTCGGCCGTCTGCAGGGCCTGGTGCGGAGCGGCGGGAAGGTGAGGGCGGTGGCAGACCAAGGTCAGGTGGACACCAGTGAGGGCCTGTAGCTGCAGGAGGCGCATCGCACGGCGGACGGTGAGGCGGTGCGCGCGCAGGACGGTCAGCCGGGTCACGGGCAGGGCGATCATCCAGGCCGTGGCGGCTTCCCAGGCGGGCTGACGGCCGCCGGGAAAGCGGCCCGGGAGCAGGGGCGGTTTGCCGAGTGCGGCGAGAAGGTCGTGGGCGAGGCCGGTATTGCTGGTAGTACCCGGGCCGGGGTGCAGGGTGATCCGGCCGGACGGCGGGTGGTGGGCGGCCAGGGCGGTGTGCGTGTGGAGCGCGTCGTCATGGCCGTCGATGACCACAGCATGGGTGACAGCGGCGGGGTGGGAGGCATGGGCGGTGTGGTGGTCAGGCGAGGCGGCTGAAAGCCCAGCGCAGCAGTTCTTGGTCGACGCGGGGGCGGCCGGTGCGGGCCAGGGCGGTGCGGGTGTGGGCGGTCAGCTGGGCCCAGGCGCGGAAGTTGCCGTGCGCGGCATGCTGGTCGGCGAAGACGATGTCGGCGGGCTCGGCGTCGGCCCGGACAGGGTGGAACAGGGGGATGACGTCGAGGACCTCGCTGGGGGTGAGGCGGGTGAAGTGCTGCCAGATGAAGATGCGGGAGGAGAGCATCGGTTCGCGACGCAGCACGGTGTGGCAGCCCTCGCCGCCGACGAAGATGATCGCGAGCTGGGTTGAGGGTTCGTCCCAGAGGTAGCGGAAGTATTCGAACGCTTCCCCGTTGAGCCACTGGGCCTCGTCGACGAGGAAGGTACGGGGGCGTTCGGCCAGAGCAGTCTTCAGCAGGCGGTCGAACTCGCTGGGATGACGCGGTGGCTCGCCGGCCAGGTCGAGGGCGGTGAACAGTTCGTAGCGCACCGCGCGGGCGGTGGGCCGGGCCCGGAAGGTGACCTGGCGGACGTCCTCGCCAGGTTCGAGCTCGCGCAGGCAGGTGTTGACCGCGAGAGTCTTGCCGAAGCCGGCCCCGCCATGGATACACATCATGGCCCGCGCGGCGACAGTGTCGGTGATGCTCTCCCGGGCGGTGAGCAGGGCGCGGGTGGTGACCACGGACGCATCGGGCAGGTCGACGTACTGGTAGGTGGCCGCGGTCATCAGGCGTCTCCGTCTTCATGGGTGGTGGGAGGTGCGGCCCGCCCGTCGCGGCTGTCCGGGGCGGTTTCCTCATCGCTGCCGGACGAGAGCGGGACGGGCTGGCCTGATGTGGTCAGCGCGGTCAGGGAGGCAGGAGTGCGCCACCCGGCCGGCGGCGCGGCTAGCGGGATGAGGTCCGGCAGCGCCAGGTCCGACAGGTCGGTGTCGGCGGCCCGGGCGAGTTCGGCCCCGGCCTGCGCGGTGGTCAGTGCGCCGAGCCGCTGCGGGGCCTCCGCCTGGGTGGCGGCGGCGTAGCGCTCACGCTGGGAAGCCTCCAGGTCCTTCTTCAGACGGCGGGCGCGGCGGCCCGGGTTCTTCGTACGGCGCTGACCTGTTCCTCGGTGGCCTGATCAGCCAGGTCCGCTGGGCCGGGGTAGTGGCCGGTGGCCGCGTGGTAGACCTCGATGCGGTGATCGTGGTGCGGCATGAAACGGACCCGGACCTGGATCCCGGCCTGCCCGGTCATCCACGGGCCCACGTAGTCGCGTTTCCTGAAGCGGATACCGCGGGTGGTCAGCGTGCGAGTACCGGCGTCTTCCAGGGTGAACGTCCACAGATCCGCGGCCGGCACGTCCCGTAGCGGGGTGAGATCGTCCCGCCACGCCTGGAGCGGGGTCCTGCCCCGCAAGGGCGCGGGGCAGTGCTCGGTGTTCCACCACCGTGTCCAGTCCAGCAGCCGGGCGGTGAAGTCCTCGAAGCCGAGCAGCACCTCGTCCTTCGGCCGGGACGCACGCTTACCGGGGCGGGGCTGGCGGGCGTAGCCGGGCAGCGCGGCCAGGAACATGCCCTCCACCGCACGGTTCAGGCCCTCCACGGTGCCCTTGAGGTGAGGGGTGTAGGCGGGCAGGTCCTCCACCGTCACGTCCAGAAGGTCGAACGCGGCGGTCACTGTCCGGGACAGGAAGTCCTTGCCTCGGTCGACACGTACTTCCTCGGGCAGGCCGCCGAACGGGCCGTACGGGTCCTTACGCAGGACCGCGGAGCGCAGCGCGGCCAGCGCCGACTCCCGCGACGGATGCACCGGCGTGACCGCCACCCCGGTGATCGCGTTCGTCGCGCAGTCGGTGAACCAGGTGATCCACGGCCTGCGAGCCCTGCCCTCGACATCGACAAGCACCGGGGCCTGCACGTGCTCGGTCTCCCACACCTGGTTACGCCAGCCCCGCGGCCGGGCCAGGAACACATCATGCTTACGCGCCGCCCGCTCCCCACCCGCAAGCCCTACCGCGCTCCCCCGGCATCAGATCACGGCGAATAGCCCGGTGCAGCGTCGGAATCGACGGAGGCGGATCCCCCTCGCCCCTGGCCGCGCGAGCGGTCAACTCACGATGAACCGCCGCAACGTTCCCCTTCCACAGCCCCAGCAGAGCCCGGACCTCATCAGTAACCGTGAACCGCCCGGGATACGCGGCCCGCTCCCCCGGTGCCCGGGCCGCAGCCTCGTCCCGCTCCGCGGCCGCCAGCCACCGCCACACCGCACGCTCCCGCACCCCCAGCACGTCCGCCGCCGACCTCACCCGCGTGGTGGTGAGCTTCCCCTCCCGCCGCAGGGCCAGCAGACGGCGCACCGCCGGTTCCCGCAACGCCCGAACCGACACAACCGGCAAAGTCGAACCACCACCCGCCCCTTCCCGGGGCCGGGTCCTGCTCTCCCTGATCCACACCCCTGAGCACACCAACACCCATCGGCCAGCGGATCAGAACTCACGAAACTGAGACAGCGTCACCCCACATGCAATAACGCTCCACGACAGCGATGCCCCACGGTTCTCACAGCGCCGAGTACACCTTCACCTCGTCCCGCACCGAGCGGGCCGTCGCCCTCCCGGCACGCGCGGTCCGCTACGCCCCAGCGCTCGCCGCCGACTCGACCGCGCCCGGCGGAACTGACCTGGTGGTGCCGGTCACGGTCGAGGGCGCCGCCGCGGGCCCCGGCCACAGCTCCCTCCGGGTGTCCGTCTCGTACGACGGCGGCGCGACCTGGGCCGGCAGCACGGTACGGAAGGGCAGGATCACTGTGCACAACCCGCCGGCCGGGGGCTCCGTCTCCTTCAGGGCAGAGGTCAGGGACCGGAGGAGCACCACGACCCAGACGATCATCGACGCCTACCGCACCAGATAGGGCACCGTGCGGCGGGCCGGGCCGTGAGGCCCCGTCCCGCCGGGACGTGCGCACGGCGCTGCCCGGCGCCACCGCCCGACGGCCCGCGGAGCTCCCTGCCCCGCGGGCCGTCGGGCGTCCACACGGGGCTCCGGCGCACGTGACGGGCATCGCCGCAGCCGGACCGGACTCTCACGCCGGCTCCGCGTCCTGTCGGTCTCCGGGGCATCGCCGTCCCCGGCGCCGCACCAGTATCGGAGTCACCATGCACTACCCGAGGTCTTCTTGCCGGGCCACTCCCACGGCGGCTTCGTGGCACAGGACCACGCCCCGCGTCACCCCTGCCGGTTCAACGGCGTCCCCCTCACGACAGTGCACCGGTCACCGGCCCGGAGCACCGCGCCGAGGACATGCGCAAGGTCGAGGCGTTCGCCACGAAGTACGCGTCCAGTGTTTGCCCGGGGTCCTCCGGGCTTTGCAGCCGGTCTCCGCGATATCCGACGACGAGCAGTTCGTGACCGGGCGCTCCAGTGCCTCCTCCCGGCGTACTTCGCCAGCTGCCGGGCCGAGGAAGGAACCTCGCAGAGAAGGACCGCGGCACAGCCGCGGTACACGTCACGGCGACTGCGGTGGTGCATGAGGGACGGCCACGCGTCCAGGCGAAGGTCGCCTCAGTGAGTGACCACGACAGGGCATGCCGCGTGTTCTATGACACGCTGCCCTACCGATCCGAGCAGGGTTTCCGCGAAGCGACCGTGCCCCCGATTTCCGACAACCACGAGATCGGCCTCTCGTGCCTCGCTGACCAGGACCTCAGCGGGGTGGCCCTCGCGAACGTTGATCTCCGGTGCGTCCAGCCCCATCGCCGAGGTGACATCACGGACAGTGTCGTCCAGTGCCTGGCGCGCGGCGCTCTCGGAATCCGCGAAGGATTCGCGGTGGGGCACCATGCCACGCGCGTCATCTGGAAGCTGCCAGGCGGTGACCGCCTTGACCGTCGCGTGCCGCGCTTCGGCTTCCTCCAGTGCCCAGCGCAGTGCGCGCTTAGACGCCTCAGAGCCGTCGACGCCGACGATTATCCGTTCGCCATCCGCTGGCCTAGTGCGATCCATGAGCAGACCCCTTTCCTATCCGTCCAACCATCATCCGTCGGGCAGAGCACCACCGCCACGCAAGTGTCGGGGCGATGGCGGGCACCGCGCCCGCCATCGCCCGGCTTACTGATCGTTCAGAATGCCGTCCTGCGGAGACGCCGGCGGCCCGGTGGAGCAATCTGTGCAGCCGCAGGCTCAGGGGGACTGACAGCTGAACGACGCACAAGCGTTCCTCAGCCGCAGTGATCGCCGCCGGCGGAGCGGGCAACGATCGACGACGCAGTCGTCGGTGCATTCGTCTCCAGCCAGTCCACCAATCGCTGCCACGCCAACTGTGCGTCCCCTGGTCATTTCTTTCTCTGAACCCGGATCCACCGGCTTGGTGTCTGTGGACACTCGTTCCTGAAACGAGGAAGTGCCTTGTGACCTGCGATGATGGGAGTTCTTGAGGCTT
>NZ_JBHVCT010000172.1:0-5565 GCF_042803195.1 Streptomyces sp. NPDC057428 | reverse complement strand
AGCTTCCTGCGCGTCCGGCGACCACGTCCGCGCATCCCCCACCAGATCACTCACACACCGTCAACGAGCATGAACCCAAAGCGTTTCGGATCAATAGGATCGAACCTTGCCCTTTTTAACATTTTCCGGACTAACGCGAAACGCGGGCCATCGGCAGCCGTCCGCAAGGCGGCCGGCATCTCCTGTGGCGTCCAGCACCAAGCGGGTTGATATCGACGCCACCAGGGTTCGCTGCCCCTCCGAAATCATCCACTGTGCAAACCGGTGTGTCACCGTCCACAGGTGGCGCAAGCGAGCCATGTCCAAATCGCGACACGCGCCGCATGTTCAACCTGACTGCGACGGCAGGCCGTTGGGGATCAAGGGCTCTACGGAACGACGAACAGGTGCACGTAACACGACGAAGGCCGTGAGGGTGAGCCTGCTGCCTGATGCTGTCCGGAGCGAAGCGCTCGCGGAGGCGTCACGCCTCCCTACGTTGTTCTGCGGGACGTGGTGAGCCCTTCGAGGACGGCGACACGACGGCACCAGCTGCGGGCAGGTGCCCGGGGCGGGAGTTCCGTCGCCGGTGCAAGACACCAGCCACCCGCCCCGGGCCCCGACACCCTGCAACACGGGGGAGCGGCGCGGCCGCCGACCCGGTGCCCTCGACGCGACCGGGCAGGACGCCGTCTCAGTTCCCGGAAGGGCACTGCGGCTTCACGGCACCGCGTGTTTTGTGACCGCTCGGGATAGTTGTCACCAGCTTGGACGTGCGACCTGGACGTCATCCCAGTTCTGAGTGGCTTTATCGAGCAGTAGTGGGTTCTGGCACAGGCGGGTGATGTAGTGCTGCGGGAGCGGGACGAGTTCGCAGAAGCGGAAGGACCTCGCGCGCAGTGATCACGCCGCGACACCCCGCTCCCGGGGGTGGCGTGACGGTCTTCTCTGGGATGCGCTTGCTCCTGGTGTCGCTGTCGTGAGCCTTCGACCTCGATTGAGTAACGAGAGGCCGGCCGGCTGGAGCGCTACCGAACCGTTGCATAGGCTAAACGAGGAGTCGTTCTGTGGAGTCGGCTTCGTGGTTGTCTGCATACTGGCCGGGAGCACCACATGACCGCTGCTGAGCGATGGGATGGATCAGCCGTGCTCTCATGGCTGCCGATCTTGGTGATGGCGGTCGTAGCCGTTGTCGACCTCACCGCAGGGCCTGAGGTGGGGTTCCTCCCTCTGGTATCGCTCGGCCCCGCCTTCGCCGGCCTGATCGGCACGTGGAAGCGCACCGCCCTCATCGGCGCGGCCGCCCTGTTGCTGTGCTTCGGTCTCGGCATGTACGACGGCCTCTTCGACGGCCGCCGCGGATACACAGCCATGGCATCCGTAGGTGGAGTAACCGCAGCGGGAGTCGTGGCTGCGATCACGCGGAAACGGCGCGAGGCGGAACTGGCCAGCGTTCGCTCGATCGCCGAGGTCACGCAACGCGTCCTGCTCAGACCGGTGCCCCGCAGCGCAGGGCCCTTGCGGGTGGCGGTTTCCTACACGTCGGCCGTGGCCGAAGCGCGGATCGGCGGGGACCTGTACGAGGTCGTCGTCTCCCCTCAGGGCGTACGAGTGCTGATTGGCGACGTACAGGGCAAGGGGCTTGCCGCTGTGGAGACAGCGGCCGTTGTCCTGGGCGCTTTTCGTGAGGCGGCGCACGAGGAATCGGACCTCGTCAGTCTCGTAGCCCGCCTGGAACGGAGCGTCGCCCGTGAGTTGCAGGGTGAGAAGTTCGTGACCGCTCTTCTCGCAGAGCTCCGGTCACCGGAGGAAACCGTCGCCATGGTCAACTGCGGGCATCCAGCGCCCATGCTGATCAGTCGGAACGGCACCATCCACTTCCCGGAGCCTCCGTCCTACGCCCTGCCGCTGGGGCTGGGCATCCACGGCGGCGAGCCGCCGCAGTCCCACAACGTCGAGTTCGGACCGGGGGACCAACTCCTTCTGTACACCGACGGGGTGACCGAAGCGCGGGACGGTGAAGGACAGTTCTACCCCCTGGAGGAACGGGCCGGCCTGCTTGAGGACGACGATGCCCAGGTAGCCCTGGAGATGTTGCGCGAGGACGTCGTCCGGCACGTGTCCGGTCCGCTGCACGACGATGCGGCCATGCTGCTCCTCCGCTACCACCCGGGCGAGAAGCGGGCTGGTTCGGCGAGGTCTGGGGACAGGATAGAAAGGGACCATGTCTGAGCGAGACGCCCCGATCGAGGGTACGTTCGATGTGAACGCGGTGACCCGTGCGGTGTTGACGGCGTCACGGCTTCTCGTCGCGGTCTCGGCACGTTCGCTCGCCGAAGTCGAAGACCGTGTGACACTGCCGCAATTCCGGATGCTCGTAGTTCTGTTCACACGTGGTGCGACCAAGCTCGTCACCCTTGCGCACCTGCTGGGTGTGGCCCCCTCGACAGCGATGCGGATGGTGGACCGGCTGATCGCGGCCCGGCTCGCCGACCGGCAGATCAATCAGGACAACCGCCGCGAGACCCTGCTCCAGCTCACCGACGAGGGCCGACGCACGGTCGAGGACGTGACGACGCGGCGGCAGCAGGAGATCGCCGCGATCGTCGAACGGCTCGACCCTGTCCAGCGCCTCGCCCTCGTCAGCGCCTTGACCGCCTTCAATGAGGCGGGCGGGGAACCGGCGATGCCGATTCAGGACGACAGTGCTCTGCACCCATTGGGCTGGGCGGACCTGTCGACGGGGCACGGGGCCTGAGCTTCGTCGCAGGTGATGCGGACTCGCGTGAATGCTCGGTCCCGGCAAAAGGAGTGCGCACTGCGTGTCGACGTTCCGACAGTGCATTTGAGTGCAGGGGGCGTCACCACGTGCTGGCGTTGGCTGCAGCGCCCGATCCGCGCCGGGCCAACAGAACCGACACGAAAGGAGTTGGTTGAACATGCGTCACGTGCCCTTGGTTTTCGTCAAGCCGTTACAGCGGTGGGTGGTTGGTAGAACGTGCCGTCGCGGAGCACGGCGAAGAGGACTTCGATGCGGCGCAGGGCGAGGCAGATGAGGGCTGCGACGTGGTGTTGTCCCTCGCGTCGCTTCCTGTGGCGGCAGGCGCGTGAGTCCGGCTGCGACAGCGAGGCGAACGCGGCGAGATTGAAGGCACGCGCGAACTGCAGGTTGCCTCGTGCGTAGGGGTGTTCACCGCGGATGGGCGGGCCGGATCTGCGGGCCTTCGGCCCTCCGGCCAGGCGGGTGAATCCGCCCGTCAGCGCACGTCCGTCGGCGCGGCACCGCCAAGCGATTGGCCTTTCGGAGGACGGTGGGAGTGCTCGTCCGCAGGGAGTCGCTGACGGGTCACCGTCGGACAATCTTCCCCTGAGGTGTTCATGCGCTTGCTTCTTGTTCATCCCAGCGCCCTGATGTACTCCGAGATTTTCCTGCGACTGGAGCCATTGGGCCTGGAACGGGTGGCGGGCGCTGCGCGCGAGGCAGGCCACGAGGTACGGGTCGTGGACCTTCAGGTATCCAGCACGAAGGAGCTGGCCCGCGAGGTCCGCTCCTTCCGCCCCGAGGCATTGGGCGTGTCCCTGAACTATCTGGCCAACATCCCAGAGGCGATCAAGATTGCCCACGCAGCCAAGCGCGAAGCGCCGGGCTGTTTCGTCTTCTTCGGAGGACACAGTGTGTCTTTCGTCGCCAGAGATGTGCTCGAGCAAGCCGAAGGAGCGGTGGACGCGGTGGTGCGCGGCGAGGGGGAGCCCGCCGTGGTGTCCCTGCTTGCGGCCGCGCGCGAGGGCGGGGTGGACGGCGTTCCGGGAGTCGTCACACCGGCCGGACACGGCCCGGCGCCGCAGATGCTCCACAGCATCGACAGCCCGCTGCCGGCCCGTGATCTAATGCGCCACCGGCGCAAGTACTTCATCGGTGAACTGGACCCCTGCGCCTCCATCGAGTTCACCCGGGGCTGTCCGTGGGACTGCTCTTTCTGCTCGGCCTGGACTTTCTACGGACGCAGCTATCGCAAGGCTTCCCCGGAGGCGGCCGGCGCCGAGATGGCGAGCATCCGCGAGCCCAACGTGTTCATCGTGGACGACGTGGCCTTCATCCGGCCCGAGCACGGCCATGGCATCGCCGCTGAGCTCGAACGACGTAGGATCCGCAAGCGCTACTACCTTGAGACCCGCAGCGATGTCCTGCTGCGCAACACTGAGGTCTTCCAGCGCTGGGCGCGCCTGGGCCTGAGCTACATGTTCCTGGGCATGGAAGCCATCGACGCCGAAGGGCTTGATCTCTACCGCAAGCGCGTCAGCCCCGACGACAACTTCCGCGCTCTGGAAGCCGCGCGCAAACTCGGCATCGACGTGGCGATCAACCTCATCGTGGACCCGGCCTGGGATGAAGAACGCTTCCGCGTCATCAGGGAATTCGCTCTATCCGTCCCCGAGATCGTTCACCTGACGGTCATGACGCCCTACCCGGGAACAGAGATCTGGCACACCGAGGCGCGCAAGCTCACCACCCGCGACTACCGGCTCTTCGACATCCAGCACGCGGTGGTCCCCACTACCCTCCCCCTGGATGTCTTCTACCGGGAACTGGTGAAGACCCAGGCCATCATCAACCGCAAGCACCTGGGCCTGCGCACCGCACTTGGCGCCCTACGCGTCCTGGGAGGCAACCTCGCCCGCGGACAGACGAACTTCGCCCGAATGCTGTGGAAGTTCAACCGCGTCTACAACCCCGCGCGGCAACTGGCGGATCACAGCCGCCCGGTACGCTACGAACTCCCACTCCCCCGGCACCTGGACATCGGCGACCGCCGCAAGCTCTACGTCCACACCCAGCCGACAACCGGCCGAAGCACCGCTCAAGAGGCCCCATAGCCATCCCTTGCCAGAACTCGTTCACACCTCGGCAGGCCGAACGCTGATTGGGCTGCGGGAAGCCTCGCACCACGGGGGCCGGATGCTGCCGGTATCCGGCCCCCTCCATGTCCCAGATGCCACGCGCCGGGCGCCCTCGTAGGACCAGTGTCTCGTGTGTTCGACATCAGGGGTTGCGGCCCGGAGGCTGCCCTGCGAAACACGGACCGATGGGCTACCGCGGGTTCACTGGGCCAGGAGTGCCGCAAGTCGGTTCGCAGTCCGCTCTGCGGTGCGTTGTCTAATCAGTCCCTCTTTGGCTGCCACGCGCAGTCGGACGCTGGAATCCCACTCCCCATCCCTCGTCACCAGGACAGTGACTACAACAGGGTTCATTTCTCCGGCGCCTCCGCTGGTCACAAACTGAAAAGTCTGCTGGTCTGCGCCGGGTTCAGTATTGATCGGCTGCAGACTTCGGCCCATGCGTTTCTGAACCTCGGCGACGCGCTCGACGGCGCCCTCGTAGTGCACCGGGACGATGAAATCGATCTCGTGAATTTTGTTCCGCAGGATCCTGGCTATGAGCCTTGCCAAGCCTCCGCTGCCTCCTGCCGCAGCTGCCACGGCGGCGAGTTCGTCCTGAGTTCCGCAGTTAGCAGTGCCGACTAGGACACGAATATGTGGGTTGACCTGCGAAAATGCCTGTGAGCACGCCGAGATGGCGTGTCACTA
>NZ_JBHVCT010000171.1:0-5625 GCF_042803195.1 Streptomyces sp. NPDC057428 | reverse complement strand
GGCCCCGGACCGTGTCACGGTCCGGGGCCCCACTCGCGCGTGTACTCAGTCCTCTTCGGGATCGCGGCGGACCGACAGCAGGTCCTCCAGCTGTTCCTCGCGCGCCTGGGCCGCCACGAACAGCAGCTCGTCACCGGCCTCCAGCGTCTCCTCGGGGCTCGGCGTCAGCACCCGCCTCCCGCGGATGATCGTGACCAGCGAGGTGTCCTGGGGCCAGTCCACGTCGCCGACCCGTGTGCCGGCCAGTGCCGACTCCGGGGGCAGCGTCAGCTCGACCAGGTTGGCGTCGCCGTGGCTGAAGCGCAGCAGCCGGACCAGATCACCGACGCTCACCGCCTCCTCGACGAGCGCCGACATGAGACGCGGCGTGGAGACCGCGACATCGACACCCCAGGACTCGTTGAACAGCCACTCGTTCTTCGGGTTGTTCACCCGCGCGACGACCCTCGGTACGCCGTACTCGGTCTTCGCGAGCAGGGAGACGACCAGGTTGACCTTGTCGTCGCCCGTCGCGGCGATCACGACGTTGCACCGCTGGAGCGCCGCCTCGTCGAGTGAGGTGATCTCACACGCGTCCGCGAGGAGCCATTCGGCCATGGGGACCCGCTCGACCGAGATGGCGGTGGGCGCCTTGTCGATCAGCAGCACCTCGTGGCCGTTCTCCAGGAGCTCGGCCGCGATGGAACGTCCCACCGCACCCGCCCCGGCAATCGACACGCGCATCAGTGACCGCCCTCCTCGGGACCTTCGGCAAAGGCCTCCTCGACCTTCGCGATCTCGTCCGTACGCATCATCACGTGGACCAGGTCGCCGTCCTGCAGAACGGTCTGCGACGACGGCAGTATGGCCTCGCCCAACCGGGTGAGGAACGCGACACGGACGCCGGTCTCCTCCTGCAGCGTGCTGATCTTGTGACCGATCCACGACGCGGTGGTGTGCACCTCCGCGAGCTGCACACCACCGCTCGGGTCGCGCCACAGGGGCTCGGCGCCCGACGGCAGCAGCCGCCGCAGCATCTGGTCCGCCGTCCAGCGGACCGTCGCGACCGTGGGGATGCCCAGCCGCTGATAGACCTCGGCGCGCTTCGGGTCGTAGATGCGCGCGGCGACGTTCTCGATGCCGAACATCTCGCGCGCCACGCGGGCCGCGATGATGTTGGAGTTGTCGCCGCTGCTCACCGCGGCGAACGCCCCGGCCTCCTCGATACCCGCCTCACGAAGGGTGTCCTGGTCGAAGCCGACGCCGCTGACCCGCCGGCCGCCGAACCCCGCACCGAGGCGGCGGAACGCCGTGGGGTCCTGGTCGATCACCGCGACCGTGTGCCCCTGCTGTTCCAGGGTCTGCGCGAGAGCGGCTCCGACTCGCCCGCAGCCCATGATGACGATGTGCACCTTGCGCCTACCTCGCCGTCCTGGTCATCCGGATGACCTGCGAAAACACCCTGCTCACACTTCTCTCTCAGCTTGCCGGGGCAAACAACGGGGCAACCACCTTCGGCGTTGCCCCTGCATGAGCTTATGCGGCTACACCGCCACCGCCTCATCCGAGTGTGCGTATCCCGGAGCCCGACCGGGCGGAGGGGGGCCTTGAAGGGGGCGTCACCGGTCCCCTTGCGCAAGGATTTCGTTAAGGATTCCATGGACTTTTCCGGTGAGGGCGGCGGATTATGAAGGATCTCGGGGCATCGAGGGGGTGGTGCCTCGGCGGCGTGTCCCGCCAGCGCTTACGATCCTCACCGTGTCCAAACTGACCGACGTGCCCAAACGGATCCTGATCGGCCGGGCGCTGCGCAGTGACAAGCTGGGGGAGACACTCCTCCCCAAGCGCATCGCGCTCCCCGTCTTCGCGTCCGACCCGCTGTCCTCCGTCGCGTACGCCCCCGGAGAAGTTCTCCTGGTGCTGTCCATCGCGGGCGTGTCGGCGTACCACTTCAGCCCGTGGATCGCGGTCGCCGTCGTGGTCCTGATGTTCACGGTCGTCGCCTCGTACCGGCAGAACGTGCGCGCCTACCCGAGCGGCGGCGGCGACTACGAGGTCGCCACCACCAACCTCGGGCCGAAGGCCGGACTGACCGTCGCGAGCGCGCTGCTCGTCGACTACGTCCTCACGGTCGCCGTGTCGATCTCCTCCGGCGTGGAGAACCTCGGCTCCGCGATCCCCTTCGTCGTCGAGCACAAGACGATCTGCGCCATCGGGGCGATCGTCCTGCTGACGCTGATGAACCTGCGCGGTGTCAAGGAGTCCGGGAAGCTCTTCGCCATCCCGACGTACCTCTTCGTCGCCGGCGTCTTCATCATGATCCTCTGGGGCGCCTTCCGGGGACTCGTCCTCGGCCAGACGATGCACGCGCCCACGTCCGACTACGTGATCAAGCCCGAGCACCAGGGGCTGGCGGGCTTCGCACTCGTCTTCCTGCTGCTGCGCGCCTTCTCCTCCGGCTGTGCGGCCCTCACCGGCGTGGAGGCGATCAGCAACGGCGTGCCGGCCTTCCGCAAGCCGAAGAGCAAGAACGCCGCGACCACCCTCGCCGCGATGGGCCTCCTGGCCGTCACCATGTTCTGCGGCATCATCGGTCTCGCCATGGCGACCGACGTGAAGATGGCCGAGAACCCGGCGAAGGACCTGATCCACAACGGTGTCGCGGTCGGCGCGAACTTCACCCAGGACCCCGTCATCTCCCAGGTCGCGGCTGCGGTCTTCGGCGACGGCACGTTCTTCTTCGTCTTCCTGGCGGCGGCCACCGCCCTCGTGCTCTTCCTCGCCGCCAACACCGCGTACAACGGATTCCCGCTGCTCGGCTCGATCCTCGCCCAGGACCGCTACCTGCCCCGTCAGCTGCACACCCGAGGCGACCGGCTGGCCTTCTCCAACGGCATCGTGCTGCTGGCCGGAGCCGCGATCCTGCTCGTCTGGATCTACGGGGCGGACTCGACCCGCCTCATCCAGCTCTACATCGTCGGCGTCTTCGTGTCCTTCACGCTCAGCCAGACCGGCATGGTGCGGCACTGGAACCGCCACCTGCGCACGGAGACGGACACCGCGACCCGGCGGCACATGGTCCGCTCCCGGGCGATCAACACCTTCGGCGCGTTCTTCACCGGCCTGGTCCTTGTCGTCGTCCTGGCGACCAAGTTCACCCACGGTGCCTGGGTCGCGCTGCTCGGCATGGTCATCTTCTTCGGCACGATGACCGCGATCCGGAAGCACTACGACCGGGTCGCCGAGGAGATCTCGGCGGACGAGACCCCGTCGAACGACATGATCAGGCCCTCGCGGGTCCACTCGGTCGTCCTGGTCTCCAAGCTCCACCGGCCCACGCTGCGCGCCCTCGAGTACGCCAAGCTGGTGCGCTCCGACCAGTTGGAGGCGCTCTCCATCAGCGTCGACCACGACGAGACCAAGGCGCTGAAGGCGGACTGGGAACGCCGTGGCATCGACATCCCGCTGAAGATCCTCGACTCGCCGTACCGGGAGGTGACCCGGCCGGTCATCGAGTACGTCAAGAACCTGCGCAAGGACCGGCCGCGCGACGTGATCAGCGTGTACATCCCGGAGTACGTGGTCGGCCACTGGTACGAGCACCTGCTCCACAACCAGAGCGCCCTCCGGCTGAAGGGCCGGCTGCTGTTCACACCGGGCGTGATGGTGACCTCGGTCCCGTACCAGCTGGAGTCCTCCGAGGCCGCGAAGCTGCGGGCCAGGAGGCGCGCGAACTGGACGGCGCCCGGCTCGGTCCGGCGCGGGCCGGTGGAGCGGCGGCAGAAGGAGCACAGCCACAAGGGCTGAGCCTCGGGCTTGCTGTGTGGTAAGCGGCCGGCTTCGGCCCACGTAGACTGGTGGGCTGTTGTCCGGCCGTTTCGGTCTTGCTCGTCCCGGACCCCTTCACCTCGTTCCACTCTTCCCGACCTCTGGAGCCACCCCCTCATGCAGAACGAAGCCACCTCGTCGCAGTCCGGGGAGCCGCAGGCAGGGGAGTCCCTGATCGGCCGGGAGTACGAGGTCGAGGTCGGTCCCGTCGCTCACGGCGGCCACTGCATCGCCCGCACCGACGAGGGCCAGGTCCTCTTCGTGCGGCACACCCTGCCAGGAGAGAAGGTCGTCGCCCGGGTCACCGAGGGCGAAAGCGGCTCCCGCTTCCTGCGCGCCGACGCGGTCACCGTCGTCGAGGCGTCCAAGGACCGAGTGGAAGCCCCCTGCCCGTACGCCGGCCCAGGCAAGTGCGGCGGCTGCGACTGGCAGCACGCCAAGCCGGGCGCGCAGCGCCGCCTCAAGGGTGAGGTCATCGCCGAGCAGCTCCAGCGACTCGCGGGCCTCACACCCGAGGAGGCCGGCTGGGACGGCACGGTCATGCCGGCCGAGGGCGACAAGCTCCCGCCCGGCCAGGTCCCGGCCTGGCGCACGCGCGTCCAGTACGCCGTCGACGCCGACGGCCTGGTCGGACTGCGCAAGCACCGCTCACACGAGGTCCAGCCCGTCGACCACTGCATGATCGCCGCCCCGGGCGTCTCCGAGCTCGGCATCGAGAAGCAGGACTGGCCGCAGATGGCGACGGTGGAGGCCATCTCCGCCACCGGCTCCCACGACCGCCAGGTCATCCTGACCCCGCGCGAAGGCGGCCGGCTCCCGCTCGTCGAACTGGACAAGCCGGTCTCCGTACTCCGCGTCGAGGAGAAGGACGGCGGCGTCCACCGCGTCCACGGCCGTGCCTTCGTGCGCGAGCGGGCCGACGACCGTACGTACCGCGTCGGCTCCGGCGGCTTCTGGCAGGTGCACCCTCAGGCGGCGGACACCCTGGTGCGCGCGGTCATGCAGGGGCTGCTGCCTCGCAAGAACGACACGGCGCTGGATCTCTACTGCGGCGTCGGTCTCTTCGCGGGTGCGATCGGCCAGCGGATCGGCGAGAAGGGCGCGGTACTCGGCATCGAGTCCGGCAAGCGCGCGGTCGAGGACGCCCGACACAACCTGAAGGACCTGGACCGGGTCCGCATCGAGCACGGCAAGGTCGACCAGGTCCTGCCGCGCACGGGCATCACGGAGTGCGACCTGATCGTCCTGGACCCGCCGCGCGCGGGCGCCGGCAAGGCCACGGTCAAGCAGCTGGTCGCGCTCGGCGCCCGCCGCATCGCGTACGTCGCGTGCGACCCGGCGGCGCTGGCGCGGGACATCGCCTACTTCCGGGACGGGGGGTACAGGGTGCGGATGCTGAGGGCTTTCGACCTGTTCCCGATGACCCATCATGTCGAGTGCGTCGCGATCCTTGAGCCCGCCGCAAAGGGCGTCTGACCTGCGGTTTCGCCGAGTGTGCGTTATGTGCGCTGTGGGCGTTACGGGCGATATCTTGACGCATATTCGACGCACGTTGGGCCCTTCTGACGCACGTTTGACGCACGTTCTGATGAGGTGTCAGATGCCCGTTTCTGCAGGTGACGGTGTGTCGAGTAGGGCTTGAGGGGGCTCCCTCTTTACCGCCTCTTGGTGAACCGGTGCTCGATATCGCCGGATTTAAGGCTCAGTAGGAACGGGGTCCGTAAGCTTGACGTTTAACCTCGCTGCTGTTCGTGTTCCTTGATCGTTTCGGCGCGTTTCACGGTTTTGCCGACGTCCTGGATGCGGGCCTTGTGCTGG
>NZ_JBHVCT010000170.1:0-6097 GCF_042803195.1 Streptomyces sp. NPDC057428 | reverse complement strand
GTATACGAGCCCGGGGCCCCGCCGCAGGAGGCGGCGGGCCCCTTCGCGCGTGTGCGGACCGGACTACTTCTTGAAGCTGTAGTCCATGAGCTTCTTCGCGTCGGTCGTGCGAGTCGTCGAGGACGTCGCGGTGAGAACGGTGCCGATGACCGTCTTGCCGTTGCGGGTCGCGGCGAAGACCAGGCAGTACTTGGCGGTCGGGCCGGATCCGGTCTTCACGCCGATCGTGCCGCTGTAGCTGCCCAGCAGCAGGTTGGTGTTGGTCCACGACATGTAGCGGTAGCCGCCGGTCTTCGTGGTGACCTTCTGCTTCGTCGACTTCGTCTTCACGATCGCGCGGAACGTGGAGCTCTTCATCGCGGAGCTGGCGAGCTTGGTGAGGTCGCGCGGCGTCGAGTAGTTCGAGCCGTTGCCGATGCCGTCGAACGAGTCGAAGTGACTGTTCTTCATGCCCAGCGTCTTCGCGGTGGCGTTCATCTTGCCGAGGAAGGACTTCACCCGGGCGGCACGGGTGGTGCCGGAACCGAACTTGTCGGCCAGCGCGTAGGCGGCGTCGCAGCCCGACGGCAGCATCAGACCGTAGAGGAGCTGTCGGACCGTCACCTTGTCGCCGACGATCAGACGCGCCGACGAGGCGGTGTTCCTGACGATGTAGTCGCTGTACGCCTTCTGGACCGTCACCTTGGAATCCAGGTTCAGGTTCTTCTGGGACAGCACCACGCGGGCGGTCATTATCTTGGTGGTGGAACCGGTGGACCGGCGGGTGTCCGCCGACTTGCTGTAAAGCGTTTTCGCGGTGCCGTTGTTCATCACGAAACCGCCCTTGGCGGTGATCGTGGGCGTCGGCAGGGTCGCTGCCTGGGCTGCTGAGGCGGACGTGCTGCCCGCGAGGAGGGCACCTGCGGTGAGGGCCACGGTGGCGGCAACGGTTGCGCGGTTTATGCCCTTAAGACCGGTTTTCAAGTCAAACGCTCCAAATACACCTGAAATGCGGTCACGTGAGAGTGCCGCTTGGTGGTGAGACTCGCGAGGGTGCCGAATGGATGTGCTCACGTACGGGTGAGATCGATTCCGACTGCACGGATTATACGAACCGCGGCCCTTGTCCGAACCCCCCTGCGGGGTGCCGGATGTGCGGCGGCCGGACACGACCGGGCCACGAAGGCCGCCCGCCTGCCGCTCGGCCGGTGGACGGGATGCCGGGAAGGGTCGCCGGGGAGGGGGGCGGGTCCGGATCGCGGACGTCTCCGCGGGCGTACCCATCTTGTAT
This sequence comes from Streptomyces sp. NPDC057428, assembly GCF_042803195.1. Taxonomy (NCBI): domain Bacteria; kingdom Bacillati; phylum Actinomycetota; class Actinomycetes; order Kitasatosporales; family Streptomycetaceae; genus Streptomyces; species Streptomyces sp. NPDC057428. Next base: position 4,827 of record NZ_JBHVCT010000170.1, on the reverse strand, counting down.
CTATGCTGTGCGCATGCCTGCCGCGCCTCCCGCCCCGACCGCCGCCCGTACGACGGCCCCCAAGTCGCCACCCGCCGCCGAACGCGTCTACACGCACATCAAGGCGGCGGTGCTCGACCGCCGCTACGAGGGCGGCACGCTCCTCACCGAGGGGGACCTCGCGGAGGCCGTCGGGGTCTCCCGGACCCCGGTCCGGGAGGCGCTTCTGCGGCTGGAGGCCGAGGGGCTGATCAAGCTCTACCCGAAGAAGGGCGCCCTCGTGCTCCCCGTCTCCGCTCAGGAGATCGCGGATGTCGTCGAGACCCGCCTGCTCGTGGAGGAGTTCGCGGCCCGCAAGGCCGTGCCGGCTTCCCGGAGCCTGATCGCCCGGCTCGAACAACTCCTGGAGGAGCAGCGGGAGCTCGCGGAGGTGGGAGACCTGGCCGCCGTGTCCGTCAAGGACCGCTGCTTCCACGCCGAGATCGTGAGGCACGCGGGCAACGAGATCCTCTCGCGCCTCTACGACCAGCTCCGCGACCGGCAGTTGAGGATGGGCGTCGCCGTTATGGAGGCGAACCCCGGCAGGATCGCCGCCAACATCGCCGAGCACGGTGAACTGCTGGAGGCCATCAGGTCCGGTGACGCCGAAGGGGCCGCGCAGGTCGTACGCCGCCACGTCAGCCGGGTCAGGGTGCTGGTCCGGGGTGATGACCGATGAGCTCGGCAGCCCCCGCGCTGTCGCTGCCCGGAGATCCGCCCGGCGGCCGTCGGGCCGTCTGGATCTGGGGCATCGGTGTCGCCGTCTACTTCGTCGCCATCACCTTCCGCACCAGCCTCGGTGTCGCAGGGCTGGACGCCGCCGACCGGTTCGACGTCAACGCCTCGGCCCTGTCGACGTTCTCCATCCTGCAACTGCTGGTCTACGCGGGCATGCAGATACCCGTGGGGCTGATGGTCGACCGGTTCGGCACCAAGAGGGTCCTCACGCTCGGGGTGGTGCTGTTCACGCTGGGGCAGCTGGGTTTCGCGCTCTCCCCGTCGTACGGCATGGCGCTCGCATCCCGCGCGCTGCTGGGCTGCGGCGACGCGATGACCTTCATCAGCGTGCTGCGGCTGGGCGCCCGGTGGTTCCCGGCCCGACGCGGGCCGATGATCGGGCAGGTCGCCGCGCTCTTCGGTATGGCGGGCAACCTCGTGTCGACGCTCTTCATCGCCCGCGCCCTGCACGGCTACGGCTGGACGGCCACCTTCGGCGGCAGTGCCGTGGCGGGTGTGCTGGTACTGATGCTGCTGCTCGCCTTCCTCAAGGACCACCCCGAGGGCCACGAACCCCCGCCCGCCGAACACGCCGGAACGGCGTACGTACGCAGGCAGATCGCCGCCGCCTGGCGGGAACCCGGCACCAGGCTCGGCATGTGGGTCCACTTCACCACGCAGTTCCCCGCCATGGTGTTCCTGCTGCTGTGGGGCTTGCCGTTCCTCGTCGAGGCGCAGGGGCTGAGCAGGGGCACGGCGGGTGAGCTGCTCACGCTGGTGGTGCTCTCCAACATGGTGGTGGGCCTCGTCTACGGCCAGGTGATCGCCCGTCACCGCGCGGCGCGCGCCCCGCTGGCCCTGGGCACGGTCGCCATGACGGCGCTGCTCTGGGGATCCACGATCTTCTACCCCGGTGACCACGCGCCGATGTGGCTGCTCGTCACCCTGTGCGTGGTGCTCGGCTCCTGTGGTCCGGCGTCGATGATCGGCTTCGACTTCGGCAGGCCCGCGAATCCGCCGGAGCGTCAGGGTACCGCGTCCGGGATCGTCAACATGGGCGGTTTCATCGCCTCGATGACGACGCTGTTCGCGGTCGGTGTCCTGCTGGACGCGACGGGCGACGACTACCGTGTCGCGTTCGCGTCGGTCTTCGTCCTGGAGGCGCTCGGGGTCGTGCAGATCCTCCGGCTGTACGGCAGAGCGACCCACAGGGAACGCGACCACCACGTCGTGAGCCGGGTGGAAGCCGTGCACGTGACCGCCTGACCGCCTGACCGCCTGACCGCCTGACCGCCTGACCGCCTGACCGTGCGGCCGCCCGGCGGTGCGCCCGCCCCGTCCGTCGCCGGACGGGCGCGTCACCGGTCCGGGGGCGTCAGGGGGTGACGGCGAAGTTCCGCAGGATCTCGGCGGCCAGATCCTGGTCCCCGTCGATCTTGACCCGGTCCTCCACGGCCTGCGGGCGCACCCGGCCGCAGGCCAGGCGGTAGTACGTCTCCCAGTCCATCGCCAGCGTCGCGGCGGGACCGAGCGACGGCGCACCGTCGACCGAACCACGGCCCTCGCCGTCGACCCTGACCGTGCGCAGGAACTCCAGCGGGCCGTGCACGTCGAAGACCACGGCCGAATTGGCCGGCGCGCCCGCGTCCTTGGCGACCACCTTCGCCAGCCCGATCAGCAGGACGTCTCTGACGATCAGGGCTCCAGGGGAGTCGAGGTTCCCGGGCTGACCCAGCGTCGTACGCAGGTCCTGCTCGTGCACCCACACGTCGAAGGCCCGCATGCGCAGCGCGAGTTCCAGGGTCTGCTCGGCACCGAGAGGGGCCCGCACCATGGTCTCGGGGGCGCGCGTCTCGTTGCGGAGCTGACGCATCCGGCGGATGAGCGTGTACTCCAGCTCCGAGGTCATCTCCGGAGCCGTGTGGTGGCGCCGCACGTCGACCTGCATCTCCATGTAGCGCTGCTTGTCGTTCTGCACGTGGTAGAGGTCGCGTGGCAGCGTGTGGATCGGCCGGGGGTCGCCGAGCTGCTCGCACTCCATGCCGATGACGTGCGAGACGATGTCGCGGACCGACCAGCCCGGGCAGGGTGTGCGGCGGTTCCACTCTCCCTCGGCGAGCGGCTTGACCAGCTCGGATATCGACTCGACGGAGTGGGTCCAGGCGTCGGCGTAGGTCTGGAGGCTGGGATGGACGGTCACGGGACCCCTCGTGCGGTTCTGCGGTGCATGGGCTGGAGAGCAGGGAGTGCCGGACGGGATGGCCGGCACCGACGGTGCTGTCTGCGGGCTGCGTGGGAGGTTCGCTCGCTAAGTTACGCTGCGAGCAGGCACCCCGGCAGTGCTTTCGTGTGACGATCGTAGGCCCGCGTTGACGGCTTCCATGCCAGGACGGTGGTAGTGTGCACGCCTCCCTCATCCAGATCGCAGTAAACCCGGATGAATCGATCAATTCCCGGAGAGAGCGCGCGGCTTCACTGGTCGTGGCCCAGCGGGGCGCGGACCTGGTCGTCCTGCCCGAACTCTGGCCCGTCGGAGCGTTCGCCTACACCGAGTTCGAGGACGCGGCCGAACCGTTGCGGGGTCCCACGCACGACGTCATGGCGAAGGCTGCCGCCGAGGCCGGGGTCTGGCTGCACGCGGGTTCCTTCGTGGAGCGCGCCGAGGACGGCACCCTCTACAACACCTCGCTGGTGTTCTCCCCCGAGGGGGAGCGTGTCGCCGCGTACCGCAAGATCCACCGCTTCGGCTTCGACAAGGGTGAGGCGGTGATGATGGGGGCAGGCGAGGAGCTCGTCACGGTCACGTTGCCGGAGACCACCCTCGGTCTCGCCACCTGCTACGACCTGCGGTTCCCCGAGCAGTTCCGCGGGCTCGTCGACGCGGGCGCCGAGACGCTGGTCGTCGCGGCCGGCTGGCCGGAGCGCCGCCGGGCGCACTGGACCCTGCTCGCGCAGGCCCGCGCCGTCGAGAACCAGGCGTACGTCCTGGCGGTCGGCTCCTCGGGTACGCACGGGGGAGTCGAGCAGGCGGGCCACAGCATCGTCGTGGACCCCTGGGGCGAGGTCCTCGCCGAGGCCGGATCGGCCGAGGAGGTCCTCACCGTCGAGTTCGACCCGACGAGGACGGCCACCACCCGGGAGCAGTTCCCGGCCCTCAAGGACCGCCGCCTGGGCCTCGCGCCCCCGCACTGAGGGACAACAGCCGGCCCGTGGCCCGGTTTCACGTGAAACCGGGCCGGCCTCGTGCGCGCGCTCAGTCCTCGTGGTCCTTGTCGGCGAGCACGATCACGCACACGGCGACGGCGATCAGCAGTGGCACGTCGGCGTCCTCCCGCACGATGTCGACGCCGTAGGTGTCCCGGACCGTGAGCCAGCGCCGGGAGATCTGGGCGAGTAGTTCGCCGTCGTAGTCGATGGCGAACTCGCGGTCCAGGATCTTGCCGCTGACGTCCAGCTCCGTACCGTCCACCAGGGTCACCCGGTAGTGGTTGCGCAGCAGCGAGAGCCGCTTCCGCTTGACCTTGGCCAGCTCCTCGCCGTCCCGCTCGATGACCATGGTGTCGCGCAGGCTGATCAGCTTCTGGCGGATCTCCACCAGCACCCGGCCGCTCGCGTCCTTCAGCTCGAAGGTGTCGCGGAGCCGCATGGCCTTGCCGTCGACGAGGAAGAGCTTCCGCCCGTCCGCGTCCTCGATCCAGTAGTCGTCACCGACGCCGAACAGTCGCTCACGCACGAGAAGTCTCATGCATCACAGGTTCCCCGACGCCCTGCCGGAATGCGCGCAGGGCGCGGTGCTATCCCTGATCTTGCGTTTCCCTCCCCGGCTTCAGCCGGGGAGGGAAACGCATCCCGAGACCGGAGGCGCGCAGCGCCGGAGCTCTTTGCGCCTCCCTTTTGACGTTCAGAGGGGGCGTTTCTGCTCTTCGATGTACTGGGTGGGTCACGGTCAGGGGTGGGTTACCGCTGGAAGCCGTGAAGTAGAAGTAGGTGCGGGAGCAGAACCTGACGATCCGCAGCATGGTCAGGGCCGTCGCGCCGAAGCCCGATCCCGAGCGGCCAGGCGGCTACCTGCCCAACGGGGCTGCCGCAAAG
>NZ_JBHVCT010000169.1:0-6287 GCF_042803195.1 Streptomyces sp. NPDC057428 | reverse complement strand
ACCAACACGCCGGAAACCCAACAACACCCCGCATCAAGCAAGTTGACCGCTGACGACCCACGAGCACGCCACTACCTGCGGATTCGGGTCTGAGGCCGGCCCCCGCCGGGGCGTCAGGACTCGAACGTGGCCGCGAGCGCGTCGGCCAGACCTGGGACCAGGCCGGCGCCGGTCAGGACCTCGGTCGGGGAGTCCTTCTCGCGCAGCCTGACCGCGGAGTCGCGGGCTCCGTCGCGCAGCACTGCCACGGTCATCCGCACTTCCTGCCGGTCGGGGTGGTCGGCGACCCACTTGGTGAGTTCGGCATCGCCGAGGCCCTCCGGTACGGAGGCCTCCGCCGACGGCGGCAGCATCAGCCGTTCCACGGTCATGGCGCAGCCGACCACGGCGTCGGGCCAGGCGATCGTGGCGAGGAACTCGTCCAGCGCTGTGCCGTCGGGCAGCTCCTCCTGCTCGACGGGGGTGAGGGTGGCGGGCACCGAAGCGGTGTCGTCGAGGCCGAGCTGGGCGGCGAGGCCCGGCTCCTGGGCGCGCAGCCGCGCGGTGTCGACCAGGGCGAACAGCCGGGCGGGCTGGTCCCAGCCGAGCGTTGCGGCATAGGCGTCGATCTCGAGGACGGCGACGGTGAGAGGACTCGCGGCCATCGGGGGGCCTGAGGGGGAAACGTTGGGCATGGTCAATATCCTGCCTCCTTCCGCCCCGGGAACGGGAACTAGGTAAAGCCTCAGTAAGTTGCATAGGTGGGCTCTACGATCGCGGGGCCCGCTTCACACAACCGCGAACTTCGAGGTGCGCACGTTGGCTTTCCAGATGCCGGACCGCGGCGGAGGCCCGACCGGGCCACGGATCAGAGTCGGCCGCCCGTCCCGGCGCGTCCGTACCCTGCTCATGACTCTGGGGGTCCTGGCGGTTCTCGCCGTGGCCTTCGTCATGTTCGCCGGGTTCTGGACGGACTGGCTCTGGTACAGGTCGGTCTCGTATTCGTCCGTCTTCACCACCACCCTGTGGACCAAGATCGGACTGTTCCTCGTCTTCGGACTGCTGATGGCCGTGGCCCTCGGCGTGAACATCTGGCTCGCGCACCGGCTCCGGCCGCCGCTGAGCGCGATGTCGACGGAGCAGCAGAGCCTCGACCGCTACCGGATGAGCGTCGCCCCGTACAAGAAGTGGGTGCTGCTCGCCGTCACCGCGCTCGTCGGCCTGATCGCCGGGGCCTCGGCCTCGGGACAGTGGCGAACGTGGCTGATGTATGTGAACGGTGTGTCGTTCGGGCAGAAGGACCCCCAGTTCAAGCTGGACGTGTCCTTCTACGCCTTTGACCTGCCGTGGTACCGCTTCCTGCTCGGGTTCGGCTTCGCGGCCGTCGTCCTGTCGCTGATCGCGGCTGCACTCACCCACTACCTGTACGGCGGACTGCGGGTCACCAGCCCCGGCGCCCGCGCCACGGGAGCGGCCACCGGCCATCTCTCCGTGCTGCTCGGCATCTTCGTCGCGCTGAAGGCCGTGGCCTACTGGCTCGACCGGTACGGCCTGGCGGTGAAGTCCAGCGACTTCAAGGCCACGGACAACTGGACGGGCCTGCGGTACGTCGACGCCAACGCCTACCTGCCGGCGAAGACCATCCTGTTCTGCATCGCCGTGATCTGCGCCGTGCTGTTCTTCGCGACGCTCTGGCGGCGCACCTGGCAGCTGCCGGTGATCGGCTTCGGACTGATGGTGCTCTCCGCGATCCTGATCGGCGGGCTCTACCCGGCGATCGTGCAGAAGTTCCAGGTCCAGCCGAACGAGCAGGCCAAGGAAGCCCCGTTCATCCGGAAGAACATCGACGCGACGCGTGATGCCTACGACATCGACGACGCGCAGGTGGACGACTACTCCGGCAAGAGCACGACCACGGACGGGGCCAAACTCCGGGCCGACGCCGACGCGGCCGCCAGTTACCGGGTGATGGATCCCAACGTCGTCTCCCCGGCCTTCCAGCAGCTCCAGCAGAAGAGGAACTACTACCAGTTCCCCAAGACGCTGGACGTCGACCGGTACAAGGGCGAGGACGGCAAGGAGCAGGACACCGTCATCGGCCTGCGCGAGCTGAACCTCGACGGTCTCCCCAAGCGGAACTGGATCAACGACCACTTCACGTACACCCACGGCTACGGCGCCATCGCTGCGCGCGGCACCACGACGGGCACCAACCCGACGGGCTCCCCGGACTTCACCGAGTCGGGCCTCCCGACCACAGGTGAACTGCCGAAGTACGAGCAGCGGATCTACTACGGCGAGAAGACCGAGCAGTACTCCATCGTCGGAGGGCCCCAGAAGGAGCTCGACTACGAGGAGGACGGTGAGAAGACCACCAGCTACAAGGGCGACAGCGGGGTCAGTCTCTCCAGCGCCTTCAACCGCGCCGCCTACGCGGTCTCCTTCGGCGAGCCGCAGATTCTGTATTCGGGAGCCATCGGCGACGGTTCGCGGATCCTGTACAACCGCACCCCCAAGGAACGCGTCGAAGCGGTGGCGCCCTGGCTGACCATCGACGGGGACGCCTATCCGGCGGTCGTCGGCGGACGGATCCAGTGGGTCGTCGACGCGTACACCACGACCAACGGCTATCCGTACGCCTCGCGTACGACGCTGGGTGACACCACGGTCGACTCGCTGACCACCAACCAGCGCGCGGTCGTCGCCCAGCAGAACCAGGTCAACTACATCCGCAACTCGGTGAAGGCCACCGTCGACGCGTACGACGGCAAGGTCAAGCTCTACGAGTGGGACACCGAGGACCCGGTGCTCAAGACGTGGCGCAAGGCCTTCCCGGGGACCGTGAAGTCCCGGGACGACATCCCGAAGGACCTGATGGACCACCTTCGGTACCCGCAGGACCTGTTCAAGGTGCAGCGGGAGCTGCTCACGCGCTACCACGTCCAGAACCCCGCGCAGTTCTACAGCGGGAGCGACGCCTGGCAGGTGCCGGACGACCCCACCAACAAGGAGCCGGGTGCCGTTCCGCCGTACTACCTGAGCATGAGGATGCCGGGCCAGGACACGCAGAAGTTCTCCCTGACCACGACGTTCACACCGAAGGGACGACCCAACCTGGGGGCGTTCATGGCGGTGGACGCGGACGCGGCCAGTGACGACTACGGCACGATAAGGCTGTTGAGAGTCACCACCACGGTGAAGGGCCCCGGCCAGGTCCAGAGTGAGCTCAACGGCAACGACGACGTCGCCGAGTTCGTGAGGAACCTCAAGGGCACCGACTCGGACATCGAGTACGGCAACCTGCTCACCGTGCCGCTGGACGGAGGCTTCCTCTACGTCGAGCCGGTGTACACGCGCGGTGGCACGCAGAACTACCCTCTGCTGCGCAAGGTGGCCGCTTCGTACGGGTCGAAGATCGTCTTCGAGAACAGTCTCGGGGAGGCGCTCAACGCGGTCTTCGGTGTCGAGGGTTCCGATACGACGAACCCGCCGACGCAGCCCACCGAGCCACCGGGCGACACCACGGAGCCCCCGGCCACCGGGGACGCCGCGCTGAAGAAGGCCATCGCGGACGCCCAGAAGGCCTACACGGCCGGTGAGGAAGCCCTGCAGAAGCAGGACTGGACCGCGTACGGCAAGGCGCAGACGGATCTCCAGGACGCGCTCAGGAAGGCCGCGGCGGCCCAGCCCAAGGCCGGCGGCGGCGGCGCCGAGTCGTCGGACGAATCCGGCGGCGAGGGCGCTGACCAGGGCAGCTGAGAAAGCTCCACCCCGCGTCGTGGTACGGTTTGAACACAACGACGCGGGGTGGAGCAGCTCGGTAGCTCGCTGGGCTCATAACCCAGAGGTCGCAGGTTCAAATCCTGTCCCCGCTACTGAATGACGAAGGCCCGGATCCCTTTTTGGATCCGGGCCTTCGTCATGTCGTGTGCCCTCCTCTCAAGTTGTGCGACTGAAGTGCGGTTCGCTGAGCACGAGTTGGGTGCGAACGTGTTTCACTTGTCTCTCTGTGGGCATGTCGACAAAACGCTGAAGTGACCTCACTGGCCGCGATATACCAGGTATATGCGGGTTACAGGTGGTGCGACGATGGTATTTATGGGGGACAGGGCAACTCTGTTGGAGACAGGGCGGTTTGTGCAGCGACGCGGTCGGACGGCGAAAAACATGGCAGATGCGGCTTTTGTCGCTGCCGTGGCCGAGACCTCCGCGGGTGCGCGCGGCACCGCCGCCGTCGCCGTGCACCTCGACGAGCCGAGGGACAGCGCCTTCGATGCCACGGACGCGGACACGGTCGAGAGCACCGACACCGCGGACCACTCCGACGAGACCGAGGCGCGGCACCGACGTGCCGCCGAGGCCGGTGACACCGGGTCGATGAGCGTGCTCGGTGCTCTCCTGCTGCGCCGCGGCGACCTGGACGGTGCCGAGACCTACCTGCGCGCGGCCACGGCCGAGGGCGACCGGGCCGCGGCCAACAACCTGGGCGTCCTTCTGCATCAGCGCGGGTACCCGGACGAGGCGGCCGGCTGGTGGCGCATCGCCGCCGTGGCGGGCTCCGCCGCCGCCGCGCACGCTCTCGGGCGTCACTTCCGCGAACGCGGTGACGAGCCCGGAGCCGAGTACTGGCTGCGGCAGTCCGCCGAGCAGGGCCACGCGCTGGGCGCGTACGCCCTCGCCGACCTGCTGGAGCACCGGGGCGACGTCGGTGCCGAGCGCTGGCTGCGCGCCGCGGCGGAACAGGGCCACCGGGAGGCCGCGTACCGCCTGGCGCGGACGGTCGAGCGCAACGCCGTCACAGACGCCTACGACACCCTCGGCCCGGGACGTGTCCTGGGCGGGGGTGTGCCGCCGGAGCGTCCGGTCACGGGGCAGGCGGTGAAGCGGGACAGCCCCGTCGCGGGCCCCGACGCCGACCGGGTCGGCGAGGCCGAGCAGTGGTACCGGCAGGCCGCCGCGCGGGGGCACCGCCGGGCGGCTCTCCATCTCGGCGCCATCCTCGAGCAGCGCGGGGAGCTGAAGGAGGCCGGTCGCTGGTACCTCACCGCCGCCAAGGAGGGCGAGCCCCGCGCGGCGTGCGCCCTGGGCTTCCTGCTGCGGGACGCGGGCGACGAGGAGAGTGCGGCCGTGTGGTGGCTGCGTGCGGCCCAGGACGGTGACGGCAACGCCGCCAACGCACTGGGCGCGCTGCACGCCGCCCGCGGCGAGCAGCAGACGGCCGAGCGCTGGTACCGCGCCGCGATGGACGCGGGCGACGTCAACGGCGCGTACAACCTCGGCCTGCTCTGTGCCGCCCAGGACCGGATCCCGCAGGCGGAGCAGTGGTACCGCCGGGCCGCCTACGCCGGCCACCGCGAGGCGGCCAACGCACTGGCCGTGCTGCTGCTCCAGGCCGGGGACGCGAGCGGTGCGGAGCCGTGGTTCTCCAAGGCCGCCGAAGCGGGCAGCGTGGACGCCGCGTTCAACCTCGGCATCCTGCACGCGGGCCGCGACGAGGACCGTACGGCCTTCGGCTGGTACCAGCGGGCGGCGGCGGCAGGGCACACCGACGCCGCGCTCCAGGTGGGCATGGCCCTGTTGCGGGACGGCGAGGAGCAGGAGGCGGAGCGTCATCTGCGCTGTGCGGCCGGCGGTGGCAGCGCCGAGGCCGCCTTCCGGCTGGCAGGAGTGCTCGACCTGCGCCAGCCTGCGCCCGGCCCTCCTGCCCTGGGGGAGCCGATGCCGGAGAAGACCGAGTGCGAGGAGTGGTACGAGAGGGCGGCCGAGCAGGGGCACCGCCGTGCCCAGGTGCGGGCCGGGATGCTCGCTGCGGCGCGCGGGGACATGGCGAGCGCCGCCCGCTGGTACCGCGAGGCCGCCGAGTCCGGCAGCCGCAACGGTGCCTTCAACCTCGGCCTGCTGCTCGCCCGGGAGGGCAGCGAGCGCGAAGCCGCCCTGTGGTGGAGCCGCGCCGCCAACGACGGGCACGGCCGGGCCGCGCTGCGCCTCGCGCTGCTCGCCGCGCGTCGGGGCGAGCTCGCGGAGGGGCAGCGCTGGTGCGCCCGTGCGGTCGAGTTGGGCCCGGCCGAGGTGACCGAGCGGGCCGCCCGGCTGCTCGAGGCTCTGCACCAGGAGCTCACCGCGTGACGCGGCGCGGCGGGCGCTTCGGCACCCGCGCGCGGGTGACCGGGGAATGAATTTGCTCCGTCCGGCGGAGGTGACGTACTGTTGCACTCACAACGACGCGGGGTGGAGCAGCTCGGTAGCTCGCTGGGCTCATAACCCAGAGGTCGCAGGTTCAAATCCTGTCCCCGCTACTGAAGACAGAG
>NZ_JBHVCT010000168.1:0-6400 GCF_042803195.1 Streptomyces sp. NPDC057428 | reverse complement strand
GGGTCGGTCACATCCAGGGTGACGAGGCGGACGCGGTCCCCGTACTTGTCGGCGAGGTCGGTCAGGGACTCGGTGCGCCGCGCGGTGGCCACCAGCGAACGTACCTCGACCGATATCACGCCGATCCTCTCTGTCGTACGTGCGGCCATGCACCTTGTCGACGAAGGTGTGCCTGCTGATCGCGCGACGCGGAGCCCGCGATGCCGATGCGTGACCGCCTCGGGCAGGACCGGCCGACTCCACACTCCTCCCGGGAGGTATCGGACGCATCAGTCACATGACGGTGAATCCCGGCACGTCTCGCACACATGACGGACCTCCCGCCGAGGAGAACACCCCAGTCATGTGACAGATGCCGCAGCGGTCCAGCCGTAGCACAGTGACCCGTGTGGCCGTGGCCGACGCAGCACTTGCGCGCCACCCCCGCGACAGACACGAGCGGTCCCCGCGCCTATGCGTGGTTGAGGAACACGTATCTAAATAAGGGCAAACGCCACTAAGGTGCAAGTCGTGTTTTAGGTAGCATATAGGGCATAACGTCTACATTGGCTGTCACGCAGAAAAATGGATGAAAGGCTTGAAAATGACCAAGGTGTGGCTGATCACCGGAGCCTCGAGGGGCTTCGGACGTGGGCTGGCGGAGACGGTACTGGAATCGGGTGACCGGCTGGTGGCCACCGCTCGGCGTCCGGAGCAGCTCGACGACCTCGTCTCCCGATACGGGGACCAGGTCCGCGCGGTGGCGCTCGACGTCACCGACGCCGCGGCGGCCCGCGACGCGGTGCGCGCCTCCGTCGACGCCTTCGGGCGCCTGGACGTCGTCGTGAACAACGCCGGGTACGCCAACAGCGCGCCGATCGAGGAGATGGCCGAGGACGACTTCCGCGCCCAGTTCGAGGCCAACTTCTTCGGAGTCGTCAACGTCACCCGGGCCGCACTGCCGGTCCTGCGCGCCCAGCGCACGGGGACGTTCGTGCAGTTCTCCTCCCTCGGCGGCCGGGTGGGCGGCACCCCGGGCATGGGCGCCTACCAGAGCGCCAAGTTCGCCGTCGAGGGCTTCTCCGAGGTCCTGGCCGGCGAGGTAGCCCCGTTCGGCGTCAAGGTTGTCATCGTCGAACCCGGCGCGTTCCGCACGGACTGGCAGGGCTCCTCGATGCAACTGCACCCCGTAGGGCCCGACTACGAGGAGACCGTGGGCGCCATCAACCGCTACCGCGAGGAGAACAACGGCGTCCAGCCCGGAGACCCCGTCCGCGCGGCGAAGGTCATCCTCGACGTCGTCAACCACGACGACCCCCCGCGCCGGCTCCTGCTCGGCGCCCAGGCCGTGGAAATGGCGCTCGAAGCGGGCCGGGCACGCACCGCCGAGACGGAGAAGTGGGCCACCGCGAGCGGCTCGGCGGACTTCCCGGCTCAGCCGTAGGCATGGCACCCCCTCCGCACCACCCTTCCGAGACACCCTCTCGTCACACCAAGGAGCACCTCATGTCCCGCAAGACCTGGCTCATCACCGGAGCTTCCAGCGGCCTGGGCAAGGCCCTCGCCGAGTACGTGCTGGCACAGGGCGACCAGGTGGTCGCGACCGCCAGTTCGACCCGCGCCACCTCCGAACTGGCCGCCCGCTACCCGGAGACGGCCCTGGCGGTCCCGCTCGACGTCACCGACCCCCAGCAGCGCGCCGAAGGCGTCCGCGCGGCGGAGGAGCGCTTCGGTGGCATCGACGTTCTCGTCAACAACGCGGCGATCGACTTCATCGGGGCGCTCGAGGAGCAGGAGGAGGTCGACTACCGCAGGCTCTTCGAGGTCAACTTCTTCGGTGCGGTCGCCCTCACCCGGGCGGTGCTGCCCGGTATGCGCCGACGGGGCAGTGGCACCGTCGTCAACGTGTCCTCGATGGACGGACTCGCCAGTCTTCCCGCCAACGGCTTCTACTCGTCGAGCAAGTTCGCGCTGGAGGGCTTCACCGAGGCACTGTGGCAGGAGATCGAGCCCCTCGGTCTGCACGCCATGATCATCCAGCCCGGTTCGTTCCGTACCGGCATCGAGAACCGGACCAGGGCCTCCGGGCCGGCGATCGAGGACTACGCGGCGACCGCGGGGGCGTTCCGCGGCATGATGGGCAGCCTCACCCCCGAGATGTTCCCCGGTGACCCGGACAAGGCCGCCCAGGCCATCTACGACGCCGCCACAGCGCCGGAGCCCCGCCACTGGGTCGTGCTGGGCAGCGACGCCCAGCGCCGCATCGGCGTCAAGCTCGACCAGCTTCGCGCCGAGTTCGACGCCGGCAAGGACGTCGCCTACAGCACGGACTTCCCGGGCAGTGCGGAGAACGCCGTTCTGTGAACGGGGCCGGGCGCCGGCGGCGGGCATCCACCACCGCCGGCGCCCGAGTCCGCTCCACGCGTCCAGAAGGCCCGCCCCACGGCGGGCCTTCTGGCTTTGAGCCATACCCGGACAGCGTCGCTGAGGGTCGCCCGCCCTTATCGGGCGATGCCTGCAGCCCGGACCACGGTCTGCGTGACGGTGTTGCCGCGGCTGTCCCCGGCGTGCACCCGCAGCGTGACGAACCGCGCCGACCTCGGCGCGTCCAGTTCCGTACTCACCTTGCCGTTGCCCCGGCCGCTGACGCGGGCCGTGTGCCAGGTGTCCCCGTCGTCGTAGGACACCTGCACCTTCCGGGTGTGCAGCGCCGCGCGCGGGCCACCCGCCAGGTGCAGCGGCGTGACGAGCAGAGTGGCCCGACGGGCAGCCTTCCCGTCCTCGTCGGTGGGCAGGCCGTAGTCCAGCTGGACGAGTGGGAGTTGTTCCGTCTCGCCGGCCCTCCTGGGCGCGGCTGAGGCGAAGGTCCACTCGGTGCGGGTGTCGGTCGAGTACGGGAACTCGGCCGTGGCGTCACGGCTCGCCGTGTGCACCAGGCGGTAGGTGCCCCTTGTCCCGGGCACCGTGGCCCCCACCCCGTTAGAACCGCCCGCGAGCAGCGTGCCGCCACGGTACAGCTCGGTCCTCTCCGTTGCCGCGGTGCTGCCGAAGGCGGCGTAGTTGGCGTGGTCGCTGCCGGAGTCGCCCCAGGCAGGGACGACGACGTCGATACGGTCGCCGGTACGGGTGGGCGGCTCGACGGTGCCGTTGACGCGCGGCCGGGTCACCGTGCCGAACCAGTGCACGTCCGTGGTGCGGCCCGCCGGGTAGCGGACCGGGTCGGAGGCGCTGAACACCACCGGGTACAGCAGTGCCTCCTCGGACCAGGTGAACGTGGAGTCGGTGCTGACGTAGTCGGTGCGACGGGTGCCGGCCGTACTCAGCCGGGCGGTGGAGACGTTGTAGGTCGTCCACGGGTGGACGTCGTAGCGGTTCTCGTACACCTCTCGTCCTGCGGGGTTGCGGTAGTGCGTCTCGACGCGGGCGAGCTGGCGGTCCTTGGGTGCGTAGGTGAGGTCCGTCGGGATCCGGCCCTCGTAGGTGCGGACCAGGTCGTACAGGTAGTCGGTGTCGGGGTGGGACACGGCGTCCAGGGGCACGCCGCCGGACGGGCTCGCGTCGACGCGGGCGATCAGTTTCTCGCCCTCGGTGCGGGACAGGCCGACGACCTCGACATCCGACTTGATGACGGGCTCGCGCAGGCGCCCGTCGAGGTCGTGGACGAACAGCAGCAGCTTCACGCCGGCCGCCTCAGCGGCCCTGATCCGGTCGTCCGCGGCGTCCTCGTCGTAGGAGTCCCAGCGCACGACGGCGGCCTTCCCCGCGGCGTCGACGCCCTCGTAGTCCTGGGGCATGCCGTCACCGGGGTGGATCACGTCGAGGCCGTGGTCGCCCTCGGGGAGCTTCGCCGAACCGGGCAGGATCCAGAGGTCGTCGAACTCCTGCGCACCCGCGGTCACCGACAGCAGCGGCTGCTGGTCGCGCCAACGGACGGTCAGATGCTGCTCGCCGTCCAGTCCCGGTACGGTCGGTGCCGTCCAGACGCTGTCGTAGCCGTCGTCGACCTCGACACTGTCGGTCACCGAACTGCCGTCGCCGAACTGACGGTGGTAGTCCAGGCGCCGGGTCAGGTTCTCCGTCTTGCGGGGTGTCACGGCCGTGACCTGCCGCAGCTTGGAGCCATCGAACACCAGGTCGGTGTCGCCGGTGATGTCCACCTGCGGGAGGACCATGCGGGCGTACCCGGCCGAGGACACGCCGTGCGTCCCCTCGACGCGGAAGTCGGCGTACACGGTGTACCGGCCGGGCGGCAGCAACTCGTCGGAGGCGC
Organism: Streptomyces sp. NPDC057428; assembly: GCF_042803195.1. NCBI lineage: Bacteria > Bacillati > Actinomycetota > Actinomycetes > Kitasatosporales > Streptomycetaceae > Streptomyces > Streptomyces sp. NPDC057428. The sequence goes on along the minus strand of NZ_JBHVCT010000168.1, from coordinate 2,151 downwards.
CATCGCTGTAGAGGTGGGTGCCCGCGTACTCGTCGCCCTTGCGGAAGAAGGTGAGAACGCCGAAGGTGGCTTCGCCCGAGCGGCCGGTGACCTTCGTGCGGACGTGGGCGAGCCGCTGGCGGGTGCTGACGCCGAGCAGCGTGCGGGTGCGCGCGGTGCCGTCGACGGACGCGGTCAACCGGCCCGTCCAGCGGCGCAGTTCACCTGCCTTGCCCAGGTCGGTGAAGACCGTGACGCTCGCGCTGCCGTGGGCGGGAACCTCCAGCCGGTCCTTGGACACGGTGAAGACACCTGCCGGGACACCGGGCGCGTCCACGGCCAGATCCACGGTGACGGCCTCGTCCGCGGTGTTGCTCCAGGAGGCCTCGGACTCGATGGTGCCCTGGTCCGTGCCGGGCTCGTGGATCCCCGCGTCCACCTTGCCGGTGGCGGTCAGTGTCCGCTTCGCGGCCGCGGCGGCGTCGACCCGTCCGTTACCCCCGTCGTCGACGGTGATCTCGGGCGTGTCCTTCGCCGTACTGACCAGGGCGTCCTTGATGCGGCTGCCGGTCCAGTCGGGATGCGCGGCGGCCACCAGCGCCGCCGCGCCGGCCACGTGCGGCGTCGCCATGGACGTACCGCTGAGGGTTACGTAGGAGCCGGAGCCCTCGCCCGCGTACTGGGACCGTGCGGCGAGGATGTCGACACCGGGTGCGGTGATCTCGGGCTTGAGGGCGTCGTCGCCGTACCGCGGGCCGCGGCTGGAGAAGCTCGCGATCGCGTCGGCCGAGTCCACGGCGCCGACGGTGAGTGCCGCGTCGGCGGTGCCCGGCGAGCGCACGGTCCGGGCGTCGGGGCCGTCGTTGCCGGCCGCGATGGTGAACAGCGCACCGGTCTCCGCGCTGAGTTCGTCCACGGCGCGGGCGAGCACCGTCTCGCCGTCGGCGTCCTCGCTGCTGCCGAGGCTCATGCTGACGACCCGGGCGTGCGCGTCCCGCGCTGCCCATTCCATGCCTGCCACGATCCAGGAGTCGTATCCGACGCCGGCGTCGCTCAGGACCTTGCCGACGTGCAGGTCGACGCCCGGCGCGACGCCCTTCTCCTTGCCGTCGGAGGCGGCGCCGCTGCCCGCGATGGTGGAGGCGACGTGTGTGCCGTGGCCGTTGCGGTCGGTGACATCCTCGCCGGGGACGAAGCTGTCGCTCTCCTCGACGGCGTCCTTCAGGTCGGGGTGGCCGGGGTCGTAGCCGGTGTCGAGGACGGCCACGTCCACGCCCTCACCGGTGTTGCCTCCTGACCAGACCTCGGGGGCGGCGATCTGGCCGACCGAGTCACTCAGGGTGGCCTCCGCCTTGCCGTCCAGCCATACTTTGGCGACGCCGCCCTTGAACGCCGCCTGGGGGATCCGGGCGGTGCCCGCGGCCCCCGCCCCGGTTCCCGTACCGGTGAGGGCGGCCCACAGCTTGCCGCCGTCCTCGCGGCCCGCCGCAAATGCGACACCGTTGACGCTGGTCAGCGGTCGTACGCCGGTGACGTCGCCCGGTATGGCGTCGCCCCGTCGGCGCAGGGTCGCCGCGCCCGCCTCCCTGCCGCCGTAGGTGACGATGATGGGCAGGTGGTCGAGGTGGGCGTCGTCGTAGCCGTCCGCCACGAGCCGGGTGACGTTGAACAGCCGCCGGTCCAGGACTCCGGCCGCGATGTAGGGACCGGCCAAGTCCGGATAGACATAGGTGTCTCCGCCCACGCCCATCACCCGCGCACCGGCGGGCCGACCGTCGGGCCCCTCCACACTGATGGTGCCGGGGCTGCCGCCCACGGGGGAAGTGACGGTGACCTTGTCCCCGGTCACCAGGGTCACGACGGATGCGGCGGGCCCGCCGATGAAAGGCTTGTCAACGATATCTGACGTATCGCGGAAAGACGGCGACACGGTTGCGGAGGCGGCCACATGCGGCGTCGCCGCGGTGACCAGAAGGGCGGCCGCGGTCGCGAGCAGGCGCCGCCGTGTTCCTGAGGGTCTGTGTGTCAACGGAATCCCTTGACTCAAGTGGTCATACAGGCCGACCGGAATGTATGTCGTGATCCACGATCCTGGGAAGCCCTTTCCTCGATGGCAGCACACAGCCGGCGCTCCAACGGGTCGGGCGCCTGCACGGCAGTGGCGGCCGGGGC
>NZ_JBHVCT010000167.1:0-6458 GCF_042803195.1 Streptomyces sp. NPDC057428 | reverse complement strand
CACCGCACCCCCGACCCGAAAGCTCCGGACGAGCCGCGACCCGCGCACGGCGGATCTCGCACGCCCTCACACCCCTGCCTCACACAGCCGACGCTACTCGGCGAGAGACTGCGCCCCCGCGAGATTCACCGGTGGATCCGGGCTGAACGTCCACCTCACGGCCTCACGGCGCACGGCCACGTGGCGCCGGCAGAGCAGCCAGTATCCGATTCCGTCAACGGCGTGGGCGCCGGCTGCTCTCGACGGTCACTTGAGGCCGAAGGCCCGGATGATGCTCTGGGTGATGCCACCGCCGTTGCGCTGCTTGGCGGTGACCCGGATGGACACGTATCCCGCCCGGGAGGGAGCGTTGACGGTCGTTTGCCAGGTTCCCTTGTTCTCCTTCAGGTTCTGCGGCCGCCAGGACGCCCCATCGTCGTAGGAGACTTCGAGCTTGAGGGTGGAGACCGCGTCCATCGCGGCGTCACTACCGAGGACGACGGGGGTGATGGAGAAGGCCGACTTGCGCTTCGCGCGCCCCGCGGGGTCCAGGTCCGTTCCGTAGTCGAGTTGAGCCAACGGGATGGCCTGGTCGTCGGCAGTGCCGGAGAGGAAACTCCATTCGGTGTGCGTGGTGGTGGAGTAAGGCATGGAGTCGGCGTTGTTCTTCGTGTCGACGACGAGCCGGTACGGGAGTTCCTGCGGTTCCAGGTCACCCACTCCGAAATCGGGCCGTGCCCCGTTCCGCATCAGCAGTCTGTCTTCCTGGTAGAGCGCGAAACTCCGCGACATCATGCTGGTGTCACCGCTGTGGGCGGATCCTCCGTCGCCGAATCCGGCGATCATTCCGCCCATGGCGTTCCCGACACGATGCGGGACCTCGAAGCTCACCATGCGCGGCCGGGTGATGGGGCCGAACCAGTGTTCACTCTGCACGCTGCGCGGGCGGTAGTTCACGACGTCGGTGAAGGTGGACCAGCCGTCGATGGACGCGTACTGCTGCCACTTGACGCCGTTGCCGGCGGAGACCCAGTCGGTACGGTGCCCTGCGGCAACCGGCTCCCTCGGGAACGGCGGGACGCGTGTCATCCCGTAGCCCGCATAGGGATAGGCAGCCGGCCAGTACTCGTACGACGGGCTGTCCTCCCGGCTCTCCCTGACCTGCTTGCCGACGGGCGGGGCGAAGTAGTTGTCGATGCGGGCGAGGCTGCCGGGATCCGTGGCCGCGGAGGGGTCGTCCGGCACGCCGCCATGGTGGTAGTCGGCCAGGTCGTACAAGTACTGCGGTGTGGGATGAGCTTCGACTGCCAGCTTGGTTCCGGACTTTCCTGCGGACCGAATTCTGTTGATCAGGTCCTCGCCCTCGTCCAGGGTGAGCGAGGCGACCGGGATCGGCCCGGTCGTCGTTCCGTCGGCGTCGCCGTACCATTCGCTGCTACGGCCGTCGCCGTCGTTGACCACCAGGAGCATCGCCGCACCCGCGGCGCGCGCCGCGGCTGCCCGGTCCGTCGGGACCACGGCGGCGCCGCTGCGAACGACCACCGCCCTGCCGCGGGCGGACAGGCCGGCATAGTCGGCGGGCTTGCCGGCTCCGGCGAAGACGGCATCGACGTGCGCGGTGCCGTCCCGGAACTGAGCGGATCCAGGCTGCACCAGCAGGGTGTCGTCGAGGCTGTGTCCGCCGTAGGTGATCTTCAGTGGGGTCTGCTTGGCACGGATGCGCGTGGTGAAGACGAAGCTTCCGTTCTTCACCTTGTCCTTGGTCGGAAGCGCCCACAGGCTGTCGTACCCGGCGGATGGCAAGAGGATCTGGTGCAGAGCCTGCCCGTCATTGGGTGTGGGCTCACTTGAGGTGAAGGAGCGGAAGAGGTCGATCCTGCTGGTGGTGACAGCCGTTGGCTTGGGGGTGGCCACCTTGACCCGGCGGATGCGCGATGCGTCGAGTTCCACCTGCCGGTCAGACCTCAGGTCGAGTTCGGGAACGGTCAGTACCGCGTATCCGAGGGAGTGCGGGCCGTGGCGGCCTTCCACGTCCAGCGTGGAGACGACGGTGTAGGAGCCGGGAGCCCAGCGGCTGGTGAGTGTGCCGTCCTGGGCCCACATGATGCTGGTCTTCCCGTCGGCACCTGTGATCTCGACTTCGCCGCTGACGGGCTTGCCGGATCGGTCCTTCAGGTGGACGGTCAGACCGTACTTCTCGGACTCGACGGAGAGTCCCACGGCCGTGTGCACGGCACCGGCCGCCCAGCGTGCGGTGACCTGGGCCGCGTACTGGCCCGGCGCGAGGTTCTTCGGGTCCGCCACGAGGTCGACCGCCGAGGTTCCGCGCGCGGGTACCGTGACGCGGTCGGAGGTCGATGTGAACACCCCTGCGGGCGAGTCGCCGCGGTCCACCGAGAGCCGCAACGTGATGGGGCTGTCGGTGGTGTTGGTGTAGGTGATCTTCAGCTTGACCGGCTTCCGCTTCTGGCCCGCCGACCACCGCACGAGTCCCGCGTCCACCGATCCGCTCGCGATGACTTGGTCCCCCAGGTAGGCGGCGGCGACGTCCAGACGACCGGTACCGGCCTGGTAAGGGGTGTAGGCGGGGGTCGGCGCGCTGGTGCTCATCAGAGCGTCCTTGATTCGCTGCCCGGTCCACTTCGGGTGCTTCTGAGCCAGCAGGGCCGCTGCTCCGGCGACATGGGGAGCCGCCATGGAGGTGCCGCTCTCCGGGCGGTAGTAGCCTTCACCCCCGCCGTTCATGTACTGCGATCGCGCCGCCAGCACGTCCACACCGGGGGCTGTCAGATCGGGCTTGAGAGCGTCGTCCATGAGGCGTGGCCCGGCGCTTGAGAACGAGGCGAGTTGGTCCGACGAGTCGACCGCGCCAACGGTCAGTGCGGCGTCCGCGGTTCCCGGCGCGCTTACGCTGTGGGGGCTGTTCCCGGAGTTGCCCGCGGCGACGACGAAGAGCGCACCCGTCTCGGCACTCAGCTGGTTCACCGCCTGGCTCAGGGGATCGTCTTGGGTGTGCCAGGCCGGCGTGCCCAGACTCATGTTGATCACCCTGGCGTGCTCGGTCCGCGCCGCCCACTCCATGCCGGCGATGATCCCCGAGATGGGACCCGAGCCGTTGTCGCCGAGGACCTTGCCCACCAGCAGATCCGCGCCAGGGGCTACACCCCGTTCCGCACCATGGGAGGCAGCGCCGGTTCCGGCGACCGTGGAGGCCGTGTGTGTTCCATGGCCGTTCCGGTCGATGACGTCACCTCCGACGAAACTGCGGGACGCCACGATGCGCTTGGCAAGGTCGGGGTGGGTGGTGTCCGCCCCGGAGTCAAGCACCGCGACCCGCACCCCGGCACCCGTGCCCCCCGCCGCCCATGCCTGCGGGGCACCGATCTGCGCTGTGGTGTCCGCCAGTGCCGCCTCCGCCTTGCCGTCGAGCCACACCTTGTCGACACCGCCGGTGAAGGACGGGGCGGCCACGTAGTCGTCCGGGCTCGGACCGGAACTCGCCGTCGACCACGAGGAGTCCTGCCCGCGGAGGCCGGTGAGAGCCGACCAAAAGTCTGCGGCTTTCGACCGCTGGGCTTCGACGGCCGCTCCGCGGACGGACGGAAGGCCCAGGGTGGACTTCGCCCCCGGCAGTGCGGCAGCGGACGGCAGCCTGCCGTCGGACGCGTCGCCCTTGTGAGCGGCCACGCCCTCGGACCGGGTGATGATCAGAGGGAGCACGCCGGTGTGGGCGTCGTCGTAGTCCTGGGCCACCAACTGTGTGACGTTGAAGAGTTGCCTGTCGAGTCTGCCGGAGGCGATGTAGGGCATAGCCTCATCGGGGTACACAAGGGTGTCACCCCCCTCGGTGGCGACGCGCACCGACCCCTTGGCCCCCGGTGCGCGCTGCACGTCCACCAAAGGGCTACGACCGTTGCCCTGAGTCAACGTCACCTTGTCACCCGTGATCAGCGTCACCGTGATCGGCGCGCCCTGAGGGCCGCCGTGTCCCTCATGAGCCGCATGGGCTCCGGGGGCAGCGGCAGCACCATAGGCGGCCGCAGGGGGGATCAGGGTAGCGACGAGAGCAGCGGCAACTGACGCTGCATATCTTCGGGTAGTAGGAAGTCGCACATTGCCTCCAGAGTCGACGATTGATCGAATCCGACCACCTCTGAAGAGGAAATGTAAAGTGCTTGAACTAATGGCTACTCTGGCTGTAACGTACGGCCTGCCTTGGGCTCGCAGGCGATCGCACCGGCACCGGACAGGCCCCCACCTCAACGGCATTGACCGGGACGGGACAACTCACCACCACAGGCACCAATCCTGTCGAGAGCCCATCGCCGCTCACCAACTCGTCTTTAACCTCGAGGTCTGAGCGGTTCGTCGCACTTGATCACTCGGACTGGTAACTGCCTTACGTAGGGGCGGCCTTCGGCTGAGCGTGCGCTCCGACCAAGGGACACACAGGCTCAGCACGACGGCCGGGGGGTGTGAGCCTGCTGCGTCATGCTGTCCGGCAGGATCCGCTTGTAGAACTATCATGCTACCGGGGCGAGTTGTACTCCTGCGCGACCAGGCCTGCGGTTGCGTTGCTCAAACTATCCGATGCGCGACTGTGTGCGGATGGGCCGTTCAAGTCGCTGGTGGAACTGTCGCTGGTCGGCAAACACCGTCGCGGGCACGACGAGCTCCGCGACGCCCTGTCCGCGGGACGGGTCGATGTCGCCCGGCTGCGACGCCTCGGTTGCCGACCGAGCCGATCGAGGTCTCGCTACCGGTGGTGGCCAGGTGTCGGCGAGCCGAAAACTCGTGTTACTGCGTCCCGGGAGAACGCATCGACGGCGAAGGCTACGTGGACCACTCACGCCCAGGTCATCACATGGGTGAAGGGCGACCCACACCGGTTGGGCGCGTCGGCACGACGAACGTGCGGTCGAGCAGGGGTCCGGCGCGCGCTCGACGAAACTGTCCGCGATCGCGGTGGTGACCTTCTTCTCCCGGGGAGCCGTCGTCGGTCTCGTCTTCGACATCAAGAGCGCCGCAGGGCCACGCACTGGCGCGGTGCACCGTCGAACGCCTCATGATGCGCAGCTCAGCGTCGTCGGCGCCAGTTGCTTCCAGCGTTCGCGATCTAGCGAAAGCGCGTTCGACAATCATGCGCTTCGAGGAGTGGCACTGTCCGGCTCGTAGGCAGTCTCGAGAACCTGGGGCGCGCTGATCTTGTTTCCTGCCCGGGCGGGGTCAACCGCGCCTTGAACTCACGATCTCAGTTGCATCCCCCGCGAGGAAGTTGTCATTGCGCTGGCCGAGCTCGACATCAGCACCTGCCCGGAGCTGCGACCGGCACCATGCATCGGCGTACGACGATCAATCCGTCGGCAGGCCTTCATGAGCCTCCAGCACCCCTTGTCGCATATGCGCGGTTAGCATGGTTTTGAGAGGAGTTCTTCATGAGTGATCTCACCAGCACCGTCATCGAGGCTCACGGCGGCTTGGAGCGTTACGACCAGTTCGGCAGGGTCGATGTGCACTTCCGTTCCGGCGGTGCCCTATGGGCACTGAAGGGGCATGAGGGCGTATTCGATCACGCTGGGGTACGGCTCGACCTGCACCGGGAGCACGCCGCCCACTACCCCTTCAAGGCGCCGGATCTGCACACTTCTGTCACTCCCGAGCGGGTGGCTGTCGAAAATGACTCCGGTGAGGTGAAGGCCGAGAGGCTCGACCCGCGTGCGGCGTTCGCAGGGCACTCCCTGCAAACGCCGTGGGACGACCTGCACGTCGCATACTTCGCCGGCTATGCGATGTGGACCTACCTCACGTCTCCGTTCACCTTCGCCGCCCCGGACTTCCGGACAGAGGAACTACCGTCCGTCACGGAGGACGGACAGACCCTGCGGCGTCTGAAGGTTTCCTTCCCCGAGCGCATCGCCACGCACTGCCGGGACCAGATCTTCTACTTCGATCAGGGCGGGCTGCTGCGCAGGCACGACTACACAGCCGAGGTCATCAACGCTGGCGCGGTCGCGCACTACTGCTCAGAGCACAGGGAGTTCGACGGCATCTTGGTGCCGACCCGCAGGCGCGTCTACCCACTGGCCGAAGACGGCACCGTCAACCGCGACCTGGAACTCATCACCATCGACGTCGAAAGCGCCCTGTTCATCTGAGCTGCCGAAAGACCAAGACACGATCTATCCCCGCGGCGCCGCGTCCTGGTTCTGGGTGTTGTGGCGGAGGTCCGGCCACGCCACAATCCCGGTGTCGGACGGGGGCGGCGACACTATTGCGCCCTCCCGCCGGACGGGTGCCCAGGAACGTAGGACGTGCCACACCCATCTGGCCGTCTTCCGGTCGACAATCGGTTCCTGCGTCCGCGCGGCTGATGGGAGTGGGCAACGCAAACATTCAGCGGGTAATCGGAGCGTGATGGTTTCCGGCGTTGGATGACTGGCCGTCACGGTGGGAGCGTGGTGGAAGCGGGATGCGGTGTG
>NZ_JBHVCT010000166.1:0-6497 GCF_042803195.1 Streptomyces sp. NPDC057428 | reverse complement strand
GCGGGCGGACCCTCTCCATCTCCTCAGGTGTCACACCTGACAGGACATCACAACGTACCTGACGACGATCAACCGGGGTAGCTAACAAAGCCCTATTAGTGCCGCAGCAGGTAACGTTCGCCCCGCTCGTGCGGCGAGTCCCGCCTTGCTGGTGGGCTGTACCTTGGCGCCGTGGATTACCTGATTGAACTTCGGCGTGAACTTGATGCGTTCGGTGCCGTGCTGGATGGTGACTTGTCGGCCCCGGTCGAGCACTGCGGCAGTTGGAGGTTGGTGGATCTGGCCGTGCACATGGGAGCGGGGAACCTATGGGTCGTCGCGGCGGTGCGGGAGGGGCATGGCGATGGCTATGACGAGGGTGCCGCACCCCGAGACCGGGCTGGTCTCAAGGCCTGGTATGTCAAGACGGCGGACGCGCTCGTGCAGGCCCTGTCGGTTGATCCGTCGACCGGGGCATGGACGTTCTTCCCGCCGCACACGGTCGGGTTCTGGCGTCGGCGCCGCAGCCAGGAGACGCTGATGCACCTGTGGGACGCCGAGCAGGCGCTCGGCTCGGCGACGCCGATGGATGCGGCGCTCGCCGCCGACGGTGTCGCCGAGGTCTTCGACACCATGGCGCCCCGCATGATCTCCAAGGGGGCCGCCACCTGCCCCGAGCTGGCCGTGCGGATCACCGCCACCGACTCTGGCCGCTTCTGGACTTACGGGCCCGGTGAGCCGATCGCGGAGGTCTCGGGCACTGCCGAGGACCTGCTGCTGATGTTGTGGGGGCGCAAGCCGCGGGATAGTGGATCGGTGACCTGGGCTGGGGACCTTGAGGCGGGGTTGGGTGTGCTGGCCGGGCCGCTGGTCCCCTGACTTGGGATCAGGCGATGTTCGATCATTCTGACCGTTCGGTGCGGCCCAGTGCAGCAACCAGCCCCGACACGTCACGACAGGGCGACGTTGCCCGATTCGGCACTGGTTTCGCCCAGGCCTCCACGTGTCACTCCGGACGACTCGGCCAGGTTCGGTGTTCCTTCTCGCCCGCGTCCCGCCACCGGTACAGGTTCACGTTCACGTTCACCTGCACCGTACGGCGGTTGATGGCGCCGCTTGAGCGGGAAAAGGCGCGGGCCGTGCCCGGGTGGCACGGCCGTCGGTGGTCGCCTTTCCTCTGGTCCGCGAGCGTTGCGGTCCGTGCGGGTACGCGGTTCTGGACCGCGACGCAGTCGGCTGATCCCCGGGGAAGTCGTCCCCTGGATTCGAGCCTGCTCGCTGTGGCGAGTTCGGGAGGACAGTGCGTCGTCACTTGCGCCGGCGCTGCCACCAGCGCCGCGGGCGCTCCTCCTCGACGTGGGCGTCCTCCTCTTCGGCGCGGGACGCGGCCTCGGCCGCGGCCTTGAGCTTCGCGGCCATCGCGACGACGCGCTCGGCCTGGATGCGGGCAGCTGTGCGGGTGGTGTCGTTGACGGGGTTGGTTCCCTGGCCGTCCACATGGGAGGTGCCGTAAGGGTTGCCGTCGACGAACTTGGCCGGATCCGTGAAGCCCGGAGTGACGACGATGCCACCGAAGTGGTGGACGGAGTTGTACAGGGCGAGCAGGGTCGACTCCTGGCCGGCGTGAGCCGTGGCGGTGGAGACGAAGCCGCTGTAGACCTTGTCGGCGAGGCGGCCATCGGCCCAGAGTCCGCCGAGGGTGTCGATGAACTGCTTCAGCTGGGACGAGACGTTCCCGAAGCGGGTGGGGGTGCCGAAAATGACTGCGTCCGCCCATTCGATGTCCGCGGGGGTGGCCTCGGGAACATTTGCGGTGGCGGCGTGGTTGGCGGCCCAGGAGGGGTTGGAGTCGATGGCGTCCTGGGGGGCCAGTTCGCCCGTCTTGACCAGGCGGACCTCGGCACCGGCCTTGACGCCGGCGTCGTGCAGTTCCTTGGCGATCTCCGTGATGGTGCCGGTGGAGGAGTAGTAGACGATTGCGAGCTTCACGGGGGTTGTCATGATGGGCGATTTCCGTTCGCTGTTGGCAGGTGAGGCGTGGGGAGTGGCCGACGCCTCGAATTAAGACGACCGGTCGTCTATTAAAAAATAAACGACCAGTCGGCATCTGTCAAAGGAGCGGTGGGGAGCGTGGCGAAGCGCACTCGGTCACCGCCCGGGGCCGCTGCACATCCCCCTGCGGCCCGGGTGGTGTGGTGCCGCGGTGGCTGCGCACCACCGCGGAGCCCGGGACGGACGTGCCGACCGCCTGAGGGCTGTCCCGCGATCCCCGGCGGGCACGTGACGACAGCTACAGAGCCTCGCTGCGTTGTCGGAACCCCCGAATACGTCCAGTATGCGAGCGCTCCTCCGCCTTGCGATGCACCCCCTATGACGCCGCACGCTGATCCACCAGGGATTTCGGGGCAGCCCTGAGCTTGAGGGCGACCGCCGCCCCACGCGAGGTCACCGGGGCCGGCGCGCTGTTGTGGTGGACCGACGCTCAGTCCCGCAGCCGTATGAGGCGCCTGCCCAGGACCGAAGGCGATCCTGGGACTGGGCGGGCGCGGATAGCTCGCCCAGACGATGGGCGGCCGTTCGCCACGCGATGGTCACCGCGGTGTGCGCCACCGACGTCCGGAGAACGCGGCCGCCGCTCAGTTCGACCGGCGCGCCGACATGCACATGGATGTCGGGTCGGCGCAGCGGCGCTGTGACCAGGCCGGCGAGTTGTTTGACCGTGCTGCCGGAGGTGACTCGGCGGGCGCCGGCCTGGCCCACAGGCACCACAGGGGCGCCGGTTCGCTCGGCAAGCCGGGCCAGGCCGCTGCGGAAGGTTCCGGGTGCTGCTTCCGAGGCGTCCTTGCGTCGAGGAAGGCCGCCCTCGGCATAGATGAGGACAAGATGTCCCCGCTCCAGGGCCTCTGCCGCAGCGTCCAGCGAGGTGGCGGCGCGGTGGTCCCCCCGGACGACAGGAATGTGCCCTTCACGGGCGAGGGCGCGGCCGAGCAGCGGGACCCGCCACAGACCTGCGGCCGCCATGATGACCGGCTCGACTCCCAGGCGGCGCAGGGCGGCGACCACAATGGCGGGGTCGGCAAGGGACGTATGGTTGGCGGCGATGATACTGCCCGGTTCGAGGTGAGCGTCGGGGTCGGTGCTCACCGACAAGCGGTCTACGGCGGGCACCAGGACGTCGGCAATACGACTGAGCATGAAGGGCCCCCGGCCTTGACGATGTTGATCTCCATCATCGAGGGCAGGCGCCGCTCGGGCATGAGTCGTCCTACTCATCTACCGGGTCGAGCCAACGAGTACGGGCGTCCGGTTCCCGCTCTGACGGGCGGGGCCGACAGGAAGGGAATGTGAAGATGAATGGGCAACACGACCGCTGGGCCGAACTGACCGGCGGGCAGGCCGGAGAGGAGTACGCCCAGCGGTTCGCGCAGCTCGCCGAATCCGGCCAGGACATTCACGGCGAGGCCGCCTTCTGCGCCGCGCTGCTGAAACCGGCCGCCCGGGTACTCGACGCCGGTTGCGGCACCGGTCGCATCGCGATCCGGCTTGCCGAGCTGGGCCACCACTGCACGGGTGTGGACGTGGACTCCTCCATGCTCGCCGTCGCCCGCCGGCAGGCCGCCGAACTGGATTGGTACCTCGGTGACCTGGCCCGCTTGGATGCGTTGGGCCTGAGTCCCGACTTCGACTTGGCGCTCGCCGCCGGAAACGTCATCCCCTTGCTGGCCCCCGGCACCGAATCGGTCGTGATCCGGCAACTGGCCGTCGCGCTGCGGCCCGGCGGTCTGCTGGTCACAGGCATGGGACTGGACGCCGCGCACCTGCCACTTCCCGAACCCTCGGTGACCCTTGAGGAGGTCGATCACTGGTGTACCCAGGCAGGACTGACCTTGCGCGGGCGCTATGCGACCTGGAGCGGCGATCCCTACTACCAAGGCTGCGGGTATGCCGTCAGTGTGCACTCCAGTCCCACCGCTTGAGCCGGCACCGGGTTACGAGATGCCGGGCAAGAGGCTTGAAGGCACTGGAGCGTTGACTCGACGCACACCCGGCCCCGATCGCCTTGCTCAGTTGGCCCGGCCCTTCGCTGGTAGCAGCGCCAGTTCCGCGACGACCGCACGGTGGTCCGTACCGGGCACGTTGAGCTCACTGACGGAGACCCCGGCCAGGCCGGAGCCGTGCAGGACGTGGTCCAGTTGGATGAGAGGGGGGACGAAAGCATGGCCGACGGGCCACGTGCGGCCCCATCCACGGCCCAGTTCGCCGTGGACGTCAGTCAGGCCGGCCGCGAGCAGGTCCCGCATAGGGGCGTGGTCGAGGGATGCGTTGAAGTCGCCCAGAAATACGGTGTCAGGTTCGCTTCGACGGGCCATGGAGGCCAAGGCGGCCATATCCCGTGCCCAGCGCCTGGTGTCGCCGAGCGGATAGTAGGTGTGAACGGCCACGAACCGCACCCTGTGCCCGTCGACCGAGACCTCGGCTGTTGTCTGGGCCCAAGCGGTGTCGACGTGCGTGGTGCCACCCTCGAACAACGGGTGCCGTGAGTAGATCGAGGAGTCGTACTCGGGGTGGAGTTCCCGGTACGGCATCAGCGCGCCCAGACCCGCGTCGTCGAGCGCATCCACGCCTGCTGAGGGCATCTGCTCCACAGCCAGCACGTCGATCCGCTCGGTGCGGATCAACTTCACCAGCGCGTGGGGATCGGCTTTGCCACCGTTGGTGTTGAGGGTGGCGACACGCAACTCGACCGATTCCTCCGGCACGCTCCGTCCCGCAGGCACGAACCGTGGTGCCAGCAGCACCACGTGGGCGATGACCAGAGCAGCGACGACGGTGATCGCCCATCGGGACCGAAGGGTGGGTACAGCGGTCATCAGGCCCAGTACCAGTACACCGAGAACAGCCGAGTAGGGAAAGAGCACGATGGGCATCGCGAACGGTGTTCTCGCGTCGAGCCCCGTCAGCCGGACAACAAGCAGAACGGCGGGTAGGGCAAGCGCGACGCCACAGCCCAGCGTGCCCCACGACCGTCCTCGTCGGCCGGGTGTTCGCCGCCGGTCCGAGTCGAGCGGGGGGTCGGTAACCGTGTCCGTCATGCGTCCCCACCCCGGAGTAGTGCCCGGCGAGATGATCGTGATCACCGGCTTGGGTAGGGGGACGTCGGCGCAGGGCGCACGGTTCCGCGACCGACCGTCGGTCCTCCCTGCGTTGACGTATTGGGAACGATGTGTCAGTGCACGTGCGGCTCGAGCGGCCTGGGCTGCGGGCGAGTGGCCGAGGCACTGCCCGACCGGGCGGCGAGGTCACCGTGGGGTGGAGGGGGGCGGCCGTCGCGGCCTCGATCGGGATTCCGGTCGGATGCGACGTGCATCGGCCGGCCGACGCGTGTGCCCGACCGGGAACCCCGGCCGGGCACACACCTCATCCGATCAGCGAACCGGCCCGCAGACCTGGTCCGTCTACTCGGTCCGCTGCAGGGCGAAGTCGGCTGTCGTCCGACCACCGGCCACGGTCTTCACCTGCTGGCTGCTCGAGACGTACCCGTCACTGGACACCGTGACCGTGGTCCTGTCCGCGGAGCTCTTCACCCACACGTGGTAAACGCCCTCGGCGTTCGTGGTGGTGGTGACGAGCTCCTTGCCGCCACGGGACAGGGTGACCTTCGCGCCGGGGAGCTTGGTGCGGCTCCCCGCGGTGACCGTGCCGGTGATCTCCGTGTACGAAGCGGGAGCCGTGGCCTTCAGCGTGACCGGCACAGGCGCGTTCCGGTAGGGCGAGTCGTCGATCATCGACAGGGTGGCCGCGTAGCCGCCCGGAGCGGTGAGCGTCCGGGCGTCCGCTGTGACGCGGACCCGGGTGGAGTGGCCCGGCGCCAGGGTCACCTTCTTCGAGCTCGTGGACAGCCAGCGAACGTCGTCGCCGTCGCACTGGTCGGTCCCGGGCAGGATGGAGACACCATAAATAGGTGAGGTTCGCGTAGTCACGGCCGCCGAGGTCGATGAGGCCGCAGCCGGCGCTGCGTCCTCCCTCGTACGCCAGGCGAGGTGTGTCAGGCAGAGCCGTCCAGACGTCTGTGACCGGGTCGTACTCGACTGGCCGGAGTCTCTCCAGGTTGCGAGTGTTGCCGCCGACGGCCTGAATCTTGCCGTTCGCCGCCGAGAAGGACGTCGCCGGAGCAGCGTAGGGCATGTCGGACACCCGGTCCCAGGTGTCGGCTGCGGGGCGGTAGAGGTAGGAGTGAGAGTTGTTCACATAGCGATCGGCGTCGTTGTGGGAGCCGCCTCCTGCGCACAGGACACCGTAGGTGATCCCGCCGCATCCGCCGCCCGTGACCGCGATCGGGTAGTCGGCGATTTGGTCCCAGGTATCGCGGGCCGCGTCGTAGCGGAAGGACGCCTGCGTTTCCTTGAACGCTCCGTTGACCCCGCTTACGACCTCGGGGGAAATTGAGATGCGGGCGTGCTGGCCTGGCGGTTCGGCTGGTGGGTGATCAGCAGGCGGTGTCGCGGACGAGGACGAGC
>NZ_JBHVCT010000165.1:0-6598 GCF_042803195.1 Streptomyces sp. NPDC057428 | reverse complement strand
ACCAACACGCCGGAAACCCAACAACACCCCGCATCAAGCAAGTTGACCGCTGACGACCCACGAGCACGCCACTACCTGCGGATTCGGGTCAGACGCGTTCCAGGGGGCGGTGCGGCGCGGGAGGGAGCTCGATGCGGACGGAGTCGTCCGGGCAGACGGGGCCGCCCCGCCGGACCACGGCCATGATGCCGGACTTGAAGGTGAAATCGCCCGACGCCGGGTCCATTGCGAAGACCTCACCGAGCAGGCCCGGCCGGAATTCGTTGATCTTCGCACAGGGGTTCCGCAACCCCGTCACCTCGACAACCGCGTCCGTACCGAGGTGCAGCAGAGCGCCTTCGGGAAGCCCGAGCAGATCCACACCGCGGGTCGTGATGTTCTCACCCAGCTGGCCCGCGGCGATGGCGAAGCCCTTCAGTGCGAGCTCGTCGAAGAGTTCCTCGTGCATGAGGTGGACCTGACGCAGGTTCGGCAGGTCCGGTTCGTAGGTCATGCGGAACTGGTGCCGAATCGTCGTCCCCGCGTGCACATCGCCTTGGACGCCGAGGCCGGGGAGCAAGGTGATGGCCTCGCGGTTCGGTTTGCTGAACGAGTACGTCCCCTTACTGCTGACGGCTGTCACTCTGCCCATCACCCTGCACCCACCCGTCCTCGGAACACACGCCGATCAGACTGTAATGGAGCGCGCGATGCGGCTTGCGCGCCCGCCCTGGACACACCGCGATCGCCCGTCGTCGCCGCCCGCCTCCGTGACGTCACGCTCCCACACGCGGCTGCCGAAGAAGCCCATATGAACCGCGGCGTACGCGGCGCCCCCTCGCTTCCGTACGCCGGCCCTCCGTGCGCGGCGCCCTGTTCTGCCGGAAGTCGGATAAGCGGGCCGGGGCCGGGGTAGTACGGCTGGTGGCTCCTGGCATCGCAGGGGCCGGGGCACGCTCGACGAGGGCTGCTCCTGGGATGGGACGAAGGAAGAACGGTATGGCGAGCGGCACCGTGAAGTGGTTCAACTCCGAAAAGGGCTTCGGTTTCATCTCCCAGGAAGGCGGTGGCCCCGACGTCTTCGCCCACTACTCGGAGATCAGCGGCTCCGGCTACCGCGAGCTGACGGAGGGCGAGCACGTCACCTTCGACATCGGCCAGGGGCAGAAGGGTCCTCAGGCACAGAACATCGTGCGAGGCTGACCGGGACGGACACCGAGGGGTGTGGCGGCCGCCGTTGGAGCGGCCGCCACACCCCTCGGCCGCTGCGTCACAACGAAGCACTACCAGGCCCGGGTGCGTCAGGGCAGGCCCGCACCCACCGCGTTTCGGGCGGGGCGTGGCGGGCCCGCCGGCGGTTCACCGGCCGACAAGGTCCACATCCCGTACGCCCTCAGCTGAGCTTGGCACCTCCGTGTCGGGGCGGAGGGAGCCCATCGTCCTCGGCACGCAGATACCCGCATCCCGGCCACCCACCTTTCACGGGGACAATGGGGCCATGTACATCCGGGTTGCGCACGCCGATGATCTGCCGCTTCTCCGCGACATCGAAAGGGCCGCCGGCCGGTGCTTCCAAGACATCGGGATGCCAGAGATCGCGGACGACGAACCCCTGTCCGTCGAGGGACTGGCCCGGTACGCCGAGCGTGGGTCGGCCTGGGTCGCCGTAGGTGCAGCGGAAGTCCTCGCGGCGTATCTCATCGCCGACGCCGTTGACGGAAACCTGCACGTGGAGCAGGTGTCGGTGCACCCCGACCATGCGCGTCGAGGTGTCGGGCGGCTGCTGCTCGACCACATCGCGGAGCACGCCGTGTCCTGCGGCATTACCGCGCTGACCCTCACCACGTTCACGGACGTCCCGTGGAACGCGCCTTACTACAGGCGCTGCGGCTTCCAACGCTGAGCGACGATGAACTCGGCACCGGTCTGCGGGAGATCCGCCGGCAGGAGGCCGCCCACGGCCTGGACCGGTGGCCCCGGGTGTGCATGCGCCGCGACCTGTGAGCTCCGGCGGGCTGCCGCCGGCTCGCCCGTTCTCGCAACAGGGCGGGCCGAGTTCGCTGTCACCGGCGTCGTCGCTGCAGGACCGTGGGGCGGCTCGGGGGCGTACCGTCGGTATGCGGCACCGGCTCGCAATGGTCGCCGTCCGTGCGTGACGTCGGCGGGCGCGCAGTGCGTGAAGTCAGGTCCCTGTCGGTGTGTCGGACCCCCTCGTTACGCTCGGTTCATGAGTTCTGTGGTCGCAGACGGCACCTTCAGGAAGGAGCAGCCCGCGACGCGCTGGCCCGCTGTCCAGCTCACACGGAGAAGAGACACCAGCCCGCGAACGTCTGCTCAAACCTCCAGCCTCTGCGGCGGAACCTCGCGGACCAGACTGGTCAGCGGGCCGTGGGTGCGCCACCCCAGGAACTCGTAGAGCGCCCGCCCATCGACCCGGCGGTGCGCCCGGGACCAGGCATGGCGACCTGACCACGGGCGGCGAACGCGCCGTCCTCCGTCATGACGAGCACCCGCGTGACGCCGCCCCGCGCCCAAGTACGCACCTGGTAGCCGTCGAGGGCCGCAGCGGCGTTCGCGTGCAGCGGTGCCGACATCAGGAAACCGTCGTCATCGAGGCGCCAGCCGGGCGCTGCCCACGAGACCGCAGTCTGCGGCGGCAGGAAGAGCTTGAGCCAGGTGTCCGGCACGGTAACCGTCTCCGTCAGTTTGCGGACCAGCGACTCGTCAGCATCCGTCAGCACGGGCCTGGTGACCTGACCGGGCAGCCCGACGTCGACGGTGAAGCCCCAAGGCTCGGACACCGGCGGCGCGGCTCCGCGTGAGACAGCCCAGCCCTCCACCCATGAACGTACGACTTCGGCGTTCATGCACATCCCTCCGTAATAAGCGCAGAACGCGACTGCACATTACACGGGGAGCCTTGTCAAGAAGTAGCAGCCGGCGACGCCGCGAATCAACGCTCCTGCACCCACTTCAAACAGAAGGGGCAGGTGCGACCGCATGGTGCTGGCCAGCAGGGGCGGCCCGGAACCAACGCGGGGCGAGAGCGGATGGCCGGAGAACATGTCGGGGGACGCCGCCGACCGCTTCCCGGACTTCGCCGGGCCTCCGACCCGGCGCGCGAGGCAGCGCGGCCCAGGCCGGGGCCGGTGGGCGGCGCGGTGTGGTCAGCCCGTTCGGCGCGCCCCCGGGCCGGGCCCGGCCGACGCACGTTGCTGCAGATCGTCGCTACCACACTTCCGGCCCTGCCCCCGAGCACGGCCCGAGGCGGCGCCGCGCTCAGGGGCTGTCCGCCTCCCATGCCCACCGACCGGGTCCGGCCGCCGTCGGCCCGTACACGGCACGGCCTCCCGGACCGAATTTCCCCAGCTCCGTGCCGAGCGCGGCGCCCACCGCGAGGCGGTCCTGGGGCCAGCCGGTGATGTCCAGCAGCAGCCCGTCCAACGGGCCGCCCACCAACTCCACGTAGACGTGCCCGGGCCGGGGTCCCGGATCGGGGTCGTCGTGGTCGGCGCCGTAGACGCGCCGCCTCATCAGTTCGTCCATGCGTCCAGCATCACAGCCGCCACCGACAGTCGTGACTCCGAGCAGGACCATCGGTGCGTTTTCCGATCAGGACCACCGGCAGGCGCGGCACAGGGCGGGTGATTCGTCACAGTGCGGCCGGTGCTGGCGTTTCGAGGCGCGCGGCAACGGCCGCGTGGGTAACGGTGGACCTCACTCGGGCCTCGCCATGGCGCGGTGCCCCGCCCGGCCCGGCCCGAGGACGATCCGTTCGGCCAGGTCCGCTGGCCCTGCTGAGGAGGCTCCATGAACTGGACACTCGAGGTCATTCCGGTTCCCGTCACCGACATGGACCGCGCGAAGGAGTTCTATACGGAGAAGGCCGGCTTCAAGCTGGACCTGGACGACGAGGTCGCACCCGGGATGCGGATCATCCAGCTGACTCCGCCGGGCTCGCGGTGCTCGATCGCTATGCTGCAGGGCATGCCCGCCCTTCCTGGCGCCAAGGTGATGGCTCCCGGCACGCTGCAGGGCCTCCAGGTCTGTGTCACCGACATCGAGGCGGCCCGCGAGGAACTGGTGGGCCGGGGCGTGGACGTGTCCCCGATCAGGCACGTGGGCGCCACGGGCTGGGAGGAGGGCACGGGCGACACCTGGAACTCGTTCATGTCCTTCGCCGATCCGGACGGGAACGGCTGGGTGGTCCAGCAGGCCCCGTCGGAGCTGTCGGAGCGCTGACGGGCCGTCGGAGACGGGCAGATCGCACGGCGGTACGGATCTGCCCGCCCCGGGACGTCAGGCGTTGGGGTCGAAGGGGATGCCCGCGGGTTTCGCCTTCTCCAGGTGGTAGTTGAAGTTGCCGTCCTTGAGTCCGAAGACCGCGCTGCCGAAGTCGGCCTGGCTGAGGCGGTCACGCAGACCGGCCGGGTAGCCGTTCCACCCCACAAGGGCGGGGAAGCGCCACGTACCGTAGTGGTTCTCCGGTGGCTCGTCGTTGGAGTTCGCGGGCCGGAAGCAGTGCGTGCTCAGCCCGTCCTTGTGGTAGACGACCTTGGGATGTGTTCCGTCCCAGCGGATCGCGTCACGGCCGTACACGTTGAAGTTGCCGTGGGCCGAGGTGGACACGTAGCGGGCCTCGTTGTTCTGCACCCACACCACGACGTGTTCCCAGTCGTGCCGGTGCCCGCCGAGCCCGCTGCCCGCCACCGCCTGGTCCTTCTCGAAGTAGAGCCCGTACATGACGGCGCACCAGCCGTTGTTGCACTTCGTGCGGGCATAGCCGTTTGTGTTGTCCAGGTCGACCGCGTCGCGGCAGTTTCCGTTGACGGCACCGGTGGTGTTGAGTCCGGCGGCTATCGTGCCGTCGGTGCCGATCGCGGGTGTGGGGTAGCAGCCGTCCGTGTCGTAGTCGAACGCCGGCTGGAACGTCTGTTCCGTCCCGTCCGCGTTCGCGGGCAGCGCGCCCGGCGGGGCGGCGAGCGCGCTGCTCGCGGTTCCGATGACCAGCACGATGGCGCTGGTCACCACGAGCGAGGCCTTGCTGATCCGTGCGCTGATTTTCACGGCATCCTCCGGGTCGGCGCGTGGCGGGAACACGCGACTACGTTTGGCATGCCCATAGCAAGCACCCTGAACCCCACCGGCCCCGAAACATCTGATGACGGATCCGGGGCCGGTCGATGCACAGTCAGATGCGCGGAGACCGGGCCACGTGGAGCGCCGGGCCGCCCCAAAATGGCCTTACCGGCGCCGCGCGACCGACGCAGGGGGAGCCGCGCCACCCCGGGCGGCACGGCCGGGGCGCAGGGTCCAGGGCACCGGATCGGTGTTCGTCAGCCATTCGTCGGCGATGAGACGACGCACGGCGAAGATACGCAGTTCGCGGGGCATTTTCCCCCAGCCGAGCCCCTTGCACAGCTGCTTGACGGAGGGGCCGTGCCCGTGCGCCGCGCGGAACGTGGCAGCGAACTCGGCAGCTAGGGGTCCCTGGCCGGGATGTCCGGCCACCCATGACTCGTACGACCTGCGCACCTTCTCGTCGAACTGGGCGGGGAGCGCCTTGCGCATGAAGGCCTCGGAGACCCTCGCGGTCGACAGGGCGCAGTCTGGGCACCCCTCGACGGCTTCGACGTGGCGCCGCAGGGCGGCACTCACTCCGTCCTTCCACTCGTCCCAGGTCGGTGGATCCGGCTCTTCGCGCACCCGGGGAGGAACAGTCGGCGAGGGTCGGACCCCCGACAGGTGCCGTACGGAGTCCCCCAACCGATAACGTGTTCCCTCCAGTTCGCAGACGAATCCCTTGGCGACCAGCTCGGACAGGGCGGCCCGGCACCCTTCGGGCAGATTCGGAGGGAGCGTGCCGTAGTCGTCGACCGGCCAGTGCGCGGCCAGGTAGAGAGCGGCGAGCCGGGCCGCGGACGACGTCTTCTTGACCGGCTTGGCGGACACGGTCCGGCTCGCCCATCCCGACACCCGGGAGCGCATCACCTTGCCGAACGGGAGCCGACGCCCCGGTCCGTCCGCGAGATCGGGCACGCTGACCCCCACGGGAGTGACGAGATCGTCCCCCAACAGCCCGTCCTGCCCCTGCCAGCCGAGTACGGAGAGGGCGTTCACGGCCGCCCCGGCGTCAGCGAGGCGCAGGGCGCGCAGGTCCTGACCCGTGATGTTGCCGATGCCGCTCCGCGCCGCACGGATCGCGACGACGACCGCGAGGAGTTGGGCGTCGGCGTCCTTCAGCGGCAGGGCACTCACATAGGCCAGCAGCGTCCGTGCGGCTTGTCCTTGATCATGCGTCAGCAGAAACGGAGTGGCGGCGGTCTGTACGACTGCGGCCGCAGCGGGGCGGGGCGAGTGGAAAGAGGTGGAAGGCACACCGACTACAACGCGCGCGCGGGCGCGAGGTCACCCCGTCCGAGGTCACGGTCCGGTAAGAGCCGTACCGAGCGCTCCCTCCGGTCGGCTGCCCGGCCGACGGCGGGGGGCGCGTACTGGCGGCCGGTCAGGAAAGTACGATCGAAGCCTGAGTTCCGCAGTTAGCAGTGCCGACTAGGACACGAATATGTGGGTTGACCTGCGAAAATGCCTGTGAGCACGCCGAGATGGCGTGTCACTA
>NZ_JBHVCT010000164.1:0-6600 GCF_042803195.1 Streptomyces sp. NPDC057428 | reverse complement strand
GCTTCCGTAACCGCGCCAACCAGCGGCTCCGATCACGTTGTGCAACCACCCGGCGGAGCCGACGGGAAGCACACCCCCACTAAATTCGAAGACCCACTATAACAGGATTCCGAAGCGCTGGAAATTGCATGGCGTTATCAGTGATCGGAGCTTGCGAGGACATGATCATTCATTCCCAGGGTCAACGTGATTGACGTCACGGGCGAGAGGGCTGCGGTCGGAATGGATGGGTGATCAGTGTCATATCGCCGGTATCCGAATTTTGTTTTCATGGGTTCGCGCCATCGGTAGGGTGACCTGGTGGATGGCGGTCACCCGGCCTTGCCGGTTCGGCGCGAAGCGGCACTGGATCGTGCATGATCGGACAGGCGATGCGGGCCCCTTCGATGAATTCAGAGGCTGAGGTGGCGGTGGCATGAGTCGGACCTCGGTGACGGCTTCAGGGAAACGAGATGTTCCGTCGGGTTCCCGGGCCCCCCACGTGGTCAGACGCACCCCGGTCCTTCATCTCCTCTGGAGGGCCGGAGTTTTCGTCGTAGGCCTGGCAGTCGTCGGTACCGGAGTCGTGCTTCTGCCGTTGCCGGGGCCCGGCTGGCTGGTGATCTTCGGTGGTATGGCCATCTGGGCGACGGAGTTCGTCTGGGCGCAGTTCGTGCTGCGCTGGACCAGGCGGAAGGTCACCGAGGCAACTCGACGCGCACTCGATCCCAGGGTGCGACGCCGCAACACGATCATCGCAGCGATCGGGATCGTGCTCGTGGCCGGAGCGGTGGGCGCATATGTGTGGAGGTTCGGTGTTTTCATGCTCTAGCGGCACGGATGCCGGAGCGGCCTCGGCGCATGTCCTGTCGGACGCCCCGCAGGCAGACGGCTTCGTCCGGACTTCTCGTCGACGCGGTGGTTGCCCGCGCGGCCACGGTGAGTGTCTGCTCGGGGCCGGTGAGGGTCTGTTGCGGCTTGTCGGGTTGCTGATCCTGGCCGGTCACTCGAATATGGTGCCTGTCTGTCGCAGCTGTCCTGCAGGTGCCAGGAAGGTGGGTGCACGAGGTGCTCGATGGCTTGCTGGTGCGCAAAGAGGGCCGGACTGTCGCCAGAGCCGAGTGCCTCCGGCCGAGGTCACCCTTGACGGCGGCGGGCGGGCGGATACGTACTCGCGGCTGAACTTTCAGCACTGTCGAGGCGGAACGCTCGTGGACGAGAGGGCCGACCGCAGGAGCAGTGCGAGAGTCCGGCGCACGGATCCTCCTGATTGACGGCAGGTTCTCTCCCCTACTCGCGACGCCCCGCGTCGCGCTCACAAGAACAGAACGACGGTCCTCTTCGGCACGCGGCCTCACGGGCGCAGTGGTCAGGAGAACCGGGAGGGCAGTGAGTACCGGGCTCCGTGCGCGGGCTCCGGTACTGCGGTCCGCACTTAGAAGTGACCTCTGACGCACCGGCGCGGGGGCGAAGGAGGAACCATTGCTAAGCTCGTTCGCTCGGGTGTTCAAGAGCCCTGATCTGCGAAAAAAGTTGTTGTTCACGCTCGGTATCATCATCATCTACCGGTTGGGATCGCACGTACCGATCCCTGGCGTGAGTTATGAGAATGTCCAGACGTGTGTCGATTCCGCGTCGGACAGTGGGGGCCTGCTGGGCCTGGTCAATCTGTTCAGTGGTGGCGCTCTGCTCCAGATCACCGTGTTCGCGCTCGGCATCCTGCCCTACATCACGGCAAGCATCATCCTCCAGTTGCTCACGGTGGTCATCCCGAGGCTCGACGCACTGAAGAAAGAGGGTGCGTCGGGGCAGGCGAAGATCACTCAGTACACGCGATACCTGACCGTGGCACTGGCGGTACTGCAGGGCACGGGCCTGGTCGCGACGGCACGTAGCGGTTCACTCTTCCCGAACTGTTCGGTCGCCTCCGGTATCGTCCCCAACGACTCGATCCTGACCACCGTGGTGATGGTCCTGACCGTCACCGCGGGAACGGCCTGCGTCATGTGGATGGGTGAGCTGATCACGGACCGCGGAATCGGCAACGGCATGTCGATGCTCATCTTCATCTCGATCGCGTCCACGCTCCCCGGCGCGTTGTGGGCGGTCAAGCAAGAGGGCAAGATCGCCGACGGATGGCTCAGCTTCGGCAGTGTCGTACTCATCGGGTGCGTGATGGTGGCGCTGGTCGTGTTCGTCGAGCAGGCGCAGCGACGCGTCCCGGTCCAGTACGCGAAGCGGGTCATCGGGCGTAAGTCGTACGGGGGAACGGCGACCTATATTCCACTCAAGATCAACCAGGCGGGTGTGGTGCCGGTCATCTTCGCCTCGTCCATCCTCTACGTACCGGCACTGATCGCCCAGTTCGCGGACCCGACCGCTCCATGGGCGGTCTGGGTCACCCGGAATCTGGTCAAGGGAGACCATCCGTACTACGTGGCGGCATACTTCCTGCTGGTGGTGTTCTTCGCGTTCTTCTACGTGGCGATCACCTTCAACCCGGACGAGGTGGCTGACAACATCAAGCAGGCCGGCGGCTTCATCCCCGGGATCCGCGCCGGTCGGCCGACCGCCGGCTACCTGCGCTACGTACTCAACCGGCTGACGTGGCCCGGGTCGCTGTACCTGGGGCTGATCGCGCTCGTTCCGACCGTGGCGTTCGCGAGCTACGGTGGTGGTGCCAATCAGCTCACGGGCACGAGCATCCTGATCATCGTGAGTGTGGGCCTGGAGACGGTCAAGCAGATCAACAGTCAGATCGAACAGCAGAGCTACGAAGGCTTCCTGCGCTGAAGGATGCTTGCGGGGCCGATACAGGTCGCCACCGACGGTCGGCCGGTACGGGATGTCCGGTCGGCCGTTCGGAGTCCTTCACGGGTCGTTTCGTTCTGCGTGGAGTCAGTCCGCATCCGCCAGTCGGTTGAGCCACTCGGTCAGGAGGATCCGCTCGCCGTCGCTGAGCGTCGATGCGTCGCACCCCTGCAGAGCCTCCCGCAGGGCGGTCGCGCGGTGGCCGATGCCGCTGGGGGGGTGTTCCACGCGACGAACGCCGCCTGTGATTGCGGCCAGGACGTTGTCGCGGGCGGCTGCGGAGAGCCCAGGGTCCCGCTGGTCGGGGGGCGTGCCCAGCAACACGAAGACGACCCCGGTGCCGTTGGCATGCATCAGCGCGGTGGCGCGTTCCACACTCATCCTCAGAAGCCCGGCATCGGCTGCGCGCTTCATGATCTGCTGAAGCCCCGCGACAGCTTCGCGGCCGGCGGCGGTCACGTGCCCGGGGCGCGTCTGGCCGAATGCCAGAGCGTAGAAGACCGGCTGGCAGAGACCGAACTCGACATGCAGATCCCATGCCCTGGCGAGATCGGCGAGTGGGTCGTCCGTGGCCTCGAGCAGGTCCTTGGCGGGAAGATATTTGCTCAGGCCGAATGCGGCCACCGTTTCCATCAGGCCGTCCTTGTCGCCGAACAGCCTGAAGATGGTCGGCGGCTGGATTCCGGCCGCAGCAGCGACGGCCCGGGTGGAGACAGCTTCCGGGCCCTCCCTCGAGAGGAGCGCGGCCGCTGCTCGTATGATTCTGTTTCGAGCTCCCTCGCGCGACTGCTGTCCTGCGGCTGTCACCATGAGATCAATGATATCAGCATTGAGTGAACGGACGTTCACTCAATGCTGTGGCTCAGCAGGCATGGAGCAGGGGCTGTCCACCCGACGCCGTCGCCGGCCGAAGTCGCGGTCATGCGTGAGCCCCCGCTGCCGGCCGGGCGTCTTGACGCGGACGCTCTCCACCGTGGCGGGGAATTCGGAGTCCAGCGGCGAGGACCAGGAGCGGCAGAGACGCTCTGCCGGTCGCCTGCGGATGCGTCCAGCAGAAAGCACTTCTTCGCGTATGGGCCGGAAACGGTCTCGGTCTGTGGCCGCGCCCTGACTACTGAGAGCCACCGGGGCCCGCCCCCGCCGGACAAGGGTCCCGCGCTTCGTGGATTGTGTACTGCCACCGGCCGGGACTTACCACCCGATGATCGCCGCGTGAGCGGCGGGCTGGCAAGATGATCCGGTGTCGTCCGCAGAAGCGTTGATATGAAAGGCCGCGATGACCTCGGAAAGCCGCCACACCGGGCGTGTGGTCCTCGGGACCTGGCCGACCCCCCTGGAGCCCATGCCGCGACTGGGTCGCGCCCTCGGCCTCGGCGCCGGTGACCTCTGGATCAAGCGAGATGACCTCGTGGGCATCGGTGGTGGCGGGAACAAGGTCCGAAAACTTGAGTGGACCTGCGGTGCGGCGCTTGCCGAGGGTGCAACGGTCCTGGTCACCACAGGTGCACCGCAGAGCAACCACGCTCGCTTGACCGCAGCCGCCGGGGCTCGACTGGGGCTCGAAGTGGTTCTCGTGCTCGCTGGAACACCCGGGTCCTCGTCGTCCGGGAACCTGGCACTCGACGGTCTCTTCGGTGCCACCGTCGTCTGGGCCGGAGACGTCGATGACCGTGAGTTGTCCGCCGCGGCCAAGGATGTGGTCGCACGGCTGCGACGGCAGGGCGCCGTGCCCGCCCTGATCCCGTTCGGCGGGTCAAGCGTTGCCGGCGCACGTGGATATGAGGAGTGCGGGCGCGAAATCCTCGCGCAGGCACCTGATCTGTCGACCGTCGTCGTGGCCGTAGGGTCCGGCGGTACGATGGCCGGCCTCATCGCCTCGCTGGGCGAGACGCGCGTGATGGGAGTCCACTGCGGCGCTGTCCCGGACCCCGGCCGCACGGTCGCCGAACTGGCAAGCGGCCTCATGGGCAGGGACTGTCCGGCAGAGTCCTTGCGGCTGCGCCTCGATCAGGTGGGCGAGGGGTACGGATCGCTGACACAGGCCGCCCACGCCGCCCTCACGGTGACGGCCCGCACCGAGGGCATTGTGCTGGACCCGGTCTACACCGGACGAGCGCTGGCCGGCCTCATCGCAGCCGTCGAGGAAGGCGTCGTCCAGCCGGGACAGCGCACGGTCTTCCTGCATTCGGGTGGGATGGCAGGCCTCTTCGGTCATGCGGTGACGGTCGCGAAGCTGGAGGCGGCGCTGGCACCGGAGTAGGGCGGCAGCCCAGTAGCTTGTACTCCACTTGCCAAGAGCCGACCAGCACAGGTCGCCTGACGTACCGTCAGCCAGACCGTCCGGGGTACCGGTGAGCCACCCCGGACGGACCAGCGGTCAGCGCAGTGACCTGAAGGCCTGGCGAATCTCCTGCGTCAGCAACTGCGGCTGCTCCCATGCTGCGAAGTGGCCGCCCTTGTCGACCTCGTTCCAGTGGACGAGGTTGCCGAATGCGCGCTCGCCCCAGCTCCGCGGCGCGCGGTAGATCTCACATGGGAACACGGTGACCGCGACGGGGAGGGATGGAATGTCGAAGGCGTCGAACGGACCGCCGCCGGCCTGGGCGCCTTCCCAGTACAGCCGGGAGGAAGAGGTCCCGGTCCGGGTGAACCAGTAGAGCGAGATGGCGTCCAGCATCTCGTCGTAGGTGAGTACCGTCTCCGGCTTGCCGTCGGAGTCGGTCCATTCGGCGAACTTGTCGTAGTAGTACGCAGCCATCGCGACCGGTGAGTCGGCCAGCGCGTAACCGATTGTCTGCGGGCTCTGGTTCATCATCGCCGCGTAGCCGAAGCCGTCCCGGTAGAAATGCAGCAGCCGGGCGTAGGCCTCCTTCTCGCGGGCGGACAGACTTGCGGGAGCGCGGTCGAAGTTGCGCAGGTGGCGCAGTACGTCCGGCGGCACGGTGCCGGGCATGTTGATGTGGATGCCGAGGAGTCCGTCCGGGCGCTGGGTCGCCAGGAGTTCCGAGATGATGGCACCCCAGTCACCACCCTGCGAGACGTACTGCTGGTAGCCCAGACGGTGCATGAGCTCGTGGAAAGCCTTGGCGACCCTGGCGGGATTCCATCCCGCAGCGGTCGGCTTGCCCGAGAAGCCGTATCCGGGCAGCGTCGGGAGGACGAGGTGGAAGGCATCCTCGGCCCGGCCGCCGTGGGCGGTCGGATTGGTGAGGGGCCCGATGACCTTCAGCAACTCGATGATCGAGCCCGGCCAGCCGTGCGTCATCAGCAACGGCATCGCGTCCGCGTGCGGCGAGCGGATGTGAGCGAACTGGATGTCCAGGCCGTCGAGTTCAGCGATGAACTGCGGCAGCGCGTTGAGCTTCGCCTCGACCTTGCGCCAGTTGTAGCCGCTGCCCCAGTACTCGACGAGCGGGCGGAGCTTCGCCAACTGAGCGCCCTGGGACCTGTCGCCGACCGTCTCCTCGTCGGGCTACCGTGTCGCCTTAACCCGACGCCGGAGTTCGTTGATGTCCTGTTGCGGGATCTTGATCCGGACGGGCCTGACACCGGCGATCGGCTTCGCGGGGTCGAACGACGTCGCGCCGGACGATGCCGAGGTGCCCTCTGCCGCCTGTGCCTGGCCGGGCAGGCCGAGTTGGGTGACTGCGACGGCACCCGCGGCCAGGCCGAGGAACCGGCGGCGGCCGGTGCTGTGCCGCTGACCGGCGTTTTCGGGCTCTCCTGCCGTATGTGTGGGTCACTCTGTAGCAACTTGACGGCCGGGGAGGGTGGGTTTGTCTCCGGCGAGGGTGAGCATGACGAGGGCGA
>NZ_JBHVCT010000163.1:0-6763 GCF_042803195.1 Streptomyces sp. NPDC057428 | reverse complement strand
ACGCTGGACCAGGTCCAGGCCTGGAGCGCGGCGCTCGCCCCGCTCCGTGCTGTCTGACGGACACGCCGGCTGCACAGTCTGAAGGTCTGAGGGGGGCGCCTGGCGAGGCGGCCCCCTCAGTCGAACCGCCCGCCACGGGCGATTCCCGACACGACGGACAGGCCTTCGGTGTCAACGGCGCCGCCGAACGGCCATCGGTCTGTCGGGGCATGTGGTGACCCCCGGTTGAGCGATCAGGCTCCCGTACGCCTGCCCGGCACGTGACCCGCGAAGCGCGCAGCCCCGCCGGTGCCGGCACCGGGCGCGGGGTACGCGGTGCGAATGGAACATCCGAAGATTCCGGGCGGCCTGCCCACCGGTCCCAGACCGCCGGATCCGGCTTCTCCACGCGGACCCGACATCCGCTCGTTGAACCACCGAGCCGCGCGACGCGTACCGACTTCTGCCGGACCAGGACATGCGTCCAGGGTTTCAGCACGTCAGGATGGTCGAGTGGCCCTTCTCGGCGGGAACCCGTCAGCACCACGCACAGCAGGACACTAGGAGCCAATCGCATGAGTACTTCAGCTCAGATCGGCGTGACCGGCCTCGCGGTCATGGGGCGCAACCTCGCCCGGAACTTTGCCCGCAACGGCTACACGGTTGCGCTGCACAACCGGACCGTCGCCCGGACGAAAGCTCTCGCGGAGGAGTTCGGTCACGAGGGCGACTTCGTGGTGGCCACCTCCGCAGAGGAGTTCGTCGCAGCGCTGGAGCGACCGCGCCGCCTGGTGATCATGGTGAAGGCCGGGGATCCGACTGATGCGGTGATCCAGGAGTTCGCCCCGCTCCTCGAACCCGGTGACATGATCATCGACGGCGGCAACGCGCATTTCGCGGACACCCGCCGTCGGGAGCACGCACTGCGCGAACAGGGCATCCACTTCGTCGGTACCGGCGTCTCCGGTGGCGAGGAGGGCGCGCTCAACGGGCCGAGCATCATGCCCGGTGGTTCCAAGGAGTCGTACGAGTCCCTGGGTCCCATGCTGGAGAAGATCTCCGCGAAGGCAAAGGACGGCTCGCCGTGCGTGACGCATGTGGGCCCGGACGGTGCCGGGCACTTCGTGAAGATGGTGCACAACGGCATCGAGTATGCCGATATGCAGCTGATCGGTGAGGCCTACCAACTGCTGCGTGAGGTGGCAGGGTATTCGCCCTCGCAGATCGCGGACATCTTCCGCACCTGGAACACCGGGCGCCTCGACTCATATCTGATCGAGATCACCGCCGAAGTCCTGTCCCACGTGGACGAGGTGACGGGCAAGCCGTTCGTGGACGTGGTCCAGGACCGTGCCGAGCAGAAGGGCACCGGCCGCTGGACCGTCCAGATCGCGCTCGACCTCGGCGTCCCGGTCTCCGGCATCGCGGAGGCCGTCTTCGCGCGCTCGCTGTCCGGGCACGCCGATCTGCGCGAGGCCTCCCGTGGGCTCGCCGGACCGAGGGCCGAGCAGCTCGGTGAGTCCGAAGCCGCGGCCTTCGCCGACCGGGTCGAGCAGGCGCTGTACGCGTCGAAGATCGTGTCGTACACGCAGGGATTCCACGAGATCGCCGCCGGTAGTGACGAGTACGACTGGAATGTCGACCTCGGCTCCGTCGCCTCCATCTGGCGCGGCGGGTGCATCATCCGCGCGGCCTTCCTCGACCGTATCCGCGCCGCCTACGACGGCCGGCCCGACCTGCCGAGTCTGCTCGCCGACGAGACGTTCGGCCAGGAGATCGCGGGGGCCCAGGACGACTGGCGTGAGGTACTGGTCGCGGCGACCCGGCAGGGCGTCCCAGCACCCGGCTTCGCGGCGGCCCTCGCCTACTACGACGCTCTGCGCGCGGAGCGGCTGCCTGCCGCGCTCACCCAGGCGCAGCGGGACTTCTTCGGCGC
Source organism: Streptomyces sp. NPDC057428 (assembly GCF_042803195.1). Lineage (NCBI taxonomy): Bacteria > Bacillati > Actinomycetota > Actinomycetes > Kitasatosporales > Streptomycetaceae > Streptomyces > Streptomyces sp. NPDC057428. Next base: position 4,848 of record NZ_JBHVCT010000163.1, on the reverse strand, counting down.
GCACACCTACCGGCGTACGGACCGGGACGGTTCGTTCCATACGTTGTGGGGCGGAGACCGGTCCGAGGTGACGGCGTAGGCAGCCTGCCCTCGGCTCGAGCTGCACCGGGCTGCGCCGACCGGCGCCAGCCCGGTGCAACAGTTCCCGGTCGATTCGGCGGCCGGCGAGCGCTGGCCGACCGGCCCCGGGGGAGAGGGCTGCCCAGCACACCGCGTCATGCCTCCTGGCTCCGAAAGGTGGTGCCGACGGAGATTCTCCCGCCCGATGGCACTCATAAGGTGACGCGAGGGGAAATCAACCCGTCGTCGCTGTCCCGGTCCCTCGTTGGCTGCCTTCCGCGGCGGAGGGGCTCGCTGGTCCTGAGGCGGGCGCGGCGAGTGGCGCCGCGTCCAGCAGGACGCTCGCGGCGGCGCGCGCGGTGGTGGCGGCGGCGGGGTCGCGATCCATCCGTGCGGACTGCGATGCACCGTCGTACAAGAGGTGCAACTGGCGGGCCAGCTCCTCGGGCGCCGCGTATCCCGCCTCTGTGGCAAGTGCCGTGAGCAGAGTGCGCAGCCATGACCTGTTGCTTTCGGCGGCGCGTCTGACCGAGCTGTTCTCCGGCGCCTCGGCAGTCGCCCGGGCGAACGCGCAACCGTTGTATCCGGCTTCGGTGAACGCCTCGCCCTGTGCGTCGAAGACTCCGAGGAGCTGCTCGCGCGGGGTCCGGAAGCGGGTCAGAGTACGGGTGATCCGATCCCGGATACGGACGCTGCGGTGGTCCAGATAGGCGCAGACAAGACCTTCCTTGTTGCCGAAGGTGTTGTACAGCGATGCCTTGGCCACACCAGCGTGCTCGATCACCCGGTCGATGCCGACGGTCTGCACGCCCTGGCGGTAGAACAGCTCGTCAGCGGCCTCGAGCAGACGCTCACGCGCCGACGACTTGGTCCCGGCTCTGGGCGCCATGGCCATCACTCCTTCAGACAGTTCTGTCTACTCTACCTCTACGACACTTACGAGTCGATGGTCCTCGGCCTGGGCCGTGTCCTCGGAAGGGACACCGGCGGGAACCACGGTTCGCGCCGTCGGCTCCGCCCGCCGACCGCTGCGCAACAGTCCGGGAAGCGCAGCGAGAGCCAGCACGATGACTGCCGCACCGTACTCCCTCGCGGTCAGCACCAGCCCGCCGTGCACCACGAGGACGCCGCCGATCACGGCCGGCAGGCCCAGCCCCAGGTAGCACACCACGTAGAGAAGAGACAGCATCCCGGCACGTTCGTGCAGCTCGACCTGTGGCATCACGAGCCGGATGCCGCCCTGGAATCCGCCGCCGAAACCGAACCCCGAGACAGCGGCTCCCACGAAGAAGCCGACCACGGAGGCCGTGCCGCCGTTGCCCGCGGCTATCGAGACCACGGTGATCACCACGCCGACGACCAGGGTGCTCACTCCGATCAGCATGACTCGGCGCGTCGCCTTGGTCCGCAGGACCAGCACGGACAGTCCGGCGGATCCGGCGAGTACGAACAGGGGCAGGCCGCCCCACACCACGGAGCTGGAGTGCACCAGGGTCCGGGTGATGGCAGGTCCCAGCGCTCCGTACAGGCCGGTCAGCGCCCATACCGCGAACAGGACAGGTGCCGCCGTCACCACGGAAGCGCGTGCGGACTTGGGCATCTTGATCTCGGGGACCAGACTGGCCAGTGCGCCCGGCTTGCGGCTCGCGGTCTCACGCAGGCCGAGCACGGCAAACGCCTGGAGCACGAACACGCCGAGCAGCACGAAGTAGACGAGCCGGGTCGGCCCGGGCAGATACTGCACGATCAGCCCGGAGACCAACGCGCCGCTGGCTGTGCCCAGTGTGGGCGCCAGGGAGTTCAGGAAGCCTCCCTTGCGGGGGTTGATGTCGAGCATCCCGGCACCGAGGGCCCCGACCGCGGCACCTGTGCTGATCCCCTGGATGACGCGGGCGACGAGGAGCGAGCCAACTCCGCCGGCGGTGGCGAACACGATCATCGCGACGGCCTGCCCGATGAGGCTGACCAGCAGAACGGGGCGTCGGCCCACGTGGTCGGAGAACTTTCCGAAGATCAGGAGCGATGCCAGCACGGCCACCGCGTAGACACCGAACACGACGGTGATGGTGATCGGTGAGAATCCCCAGTGCGCCTGGTAGATCGCGTAGAGCGGAGTGGGCGCGCTCGACGCGGCCAGCAGCGACACCAGGATCGAGGCGAGCAGGCCCAAGGAAGCGGCCGGCCCCAGGGCCCGGCCGTCCCGCGCGGCATGCGCCGGAGCGCGCCTGGGCGAGCTGTGTGCGGGGGTCCCTCGAGTGGCGACGGACGCGGTTCTCATGAATCACCCTCGGTGCTGGACGGACAGGATTGGCTCCATAGTAGACAGGTCTGTCTAGCAACGAGGGTTTTCATGCTGTGAGTCGCGTCGCACGGCGAGTGGCGCCCGCGATCACCTCACTGTGTGCATTCGACTCCGGTCATTACGTCATGGCGACGTGATGGTGGTGAGTGCCTGCCGGTGACGCGCAGCACTGTGGAGCTTCAGGTGTGCAGCTTCTGCAGCCGGAGGAGTCGGCTGCGGGAGTCACCTGTACCGGGGCAGGTGTGAGCGCGGTACACCGGTTGGCGTACCGCGCTCACACCTGCGTACGTCGTGTCGACGGGCTCGCGCCGCCCCTCTTCGTGACCTGCGGCCTCCGCATCACGCGATGTGGACAGGAGCGGGCCGCGCGTTGTTACGGCCGACCCGCAGGGGTCTTACGCAGCCTGCCGCTGAATCCATTGCGTACCCACCACGCCGACATGGCGATGAGCGCGACCGCCAGGAGCAGGCACGCGCCCGTCGTCGCCCACTGCAGGGGCCAGAGGTCCGAGACGGGATGGTATTCGGCCCAGCGTCCCGAGATGCCGTGAGAGCTGAGGCAGTGGCCGAGGTGCTCGGCGGCGAAGCAGTCCCAGGCTTCGGGCACGTGCCGGCCGTCCGGAGACAGCGGGCCGTCCGCCACGAGCCAGGCGTCGTCGGGGACCGGTGGCGTGGTTGTGTGCTGGCGGATTGCCGTGTGGTGGGGGAGGAGGTAGGGGCGGACCCACTCGATCACTGCGAAGAGCCCACCGCCGAGGGCGAGCGTGGCGCCCATGGCCAGGACCGTGCGGCGCAGGAAGAGCCCCATTGTCATGCCCAGCAGATAGAGCAGGACACTCAGGCCGACGACGACAGGCCCCACTCCGTAGAAGGGGTACCAGAACTGCCACAGCTGGTAGCCGGCCGTCTTGACGATCGGATGCCACCACCAGGTCATGGCGGCTGCCATGACGCAGCTGATGATCACGACCATGGCCAGGGGCACACACAGCTTCGCCATGAACCAGCGCATGCGGGTGACGGACTGCGTGGCGACCGTACGGTATGTCCCGGATTCCAGTTCCTGCGCGAGCTGCGGGCCACCGAGGAACAGCCCGAACAGGAAGGGGAGCAGGAGCATCGCCTGCAGCGGGCGCCGGATCGGGTTCTGGTAGTCGTGCTTGAACGCCACGATGTCTCTTGCGCAGTCGACCGAGTCCGAGTGCGCATGGCAGGCCTGCAGGTGCTGTGCGTTGACGGCCTCAGCCACGTTGTGGTGCTGGATGACGGCGTAGACCGCGAGTGCGGCTGCGGCCGCGAGCCCGATCCAGAAAGCGGTGCGGTTCTGACGCCAGATCAGCCAGGTCAGTCCGCTCAACCTAGGGCCGCGGCGGGGTCGGTCTCGTGTCTGCTGGTCACCGGTCTTCACGCCGCCACCTCGCTGCCGCTGGCGACCTGTGCGCTCGGCGCGAGCAGAGTCGGCGCGTCGGGCGTTCTGAGGTAGCCGATCACGAGTTCCTCGAGCGTGGGAGGGATGAGGCCGGAGTCCGGCGGCAGTGTCGGGTCGGTCCGGACCAGCGAGGTGATCTGCCCGTCTCCGGCGGACGTCGCGATCACCGTGTGTCCGTCGAGGCCCTGCCGGTGACGTGCTTCGTCGAGGGAGCCCGTGGCGAGCCGGCGGTGCTGTGCGAGGAGGACGTCCACCTCGCCGGCCAGGCGGACCGTTCCGCTGTTGATCAGCACGAGGTAGTCGCAGGCGCTCTCCAGCTCTGAGACCAGGTGGGAGGACATCACGACGGTTGAGCCGTTCCTCCGGGCCTCTTCCTGCAGGAGTTCTGTCATCTGGTGACGAACCAGGGGATCCAGGTCGGCCATGGGCTCGTCCAGAAGCATCAGCAGGGGGCGTTTGCCCAGAGCCAGGGCGAAGGCGACGCGTGTGGACTGCCCGCCCGAGAGAGTGCCGACTCGGGCGCTCATGGGAATGCCGCCGGCCTCGACGACCGACTCGGCCGTCTCCTGGTGCCAGGTGGGGTTGAGCTCTCGTCCCATCCGGAGGATCTCGTGCACGCGGAAGCGCGAGTAGAGGGCTTTCTGCTGGCTGAGGAAGGCGGTGCCCTGACGGGCTTCGGCGCTGCCGGGATGGTGGCCGGACAACGCGATCGTGCCGCTGGTCGGCTCGGTCAGATTGGCGGCCATGGACAGCAGAGTCGTCTTGCCGGCGCCGTTGGGGCCGACGAGTGCGCAGACGCGCCCGGCGGGAAGGCGGAAAGAGGTGTCGTGCAGCGCCCACCCACGCCGGTAGCGCCGTCCCAGTCCGACGGTCTCGATCGCGGGGACGGCAGGGGCCTCGTGGCCCCTGGGGGATTCGGTCATGACGTACTGGCCTGTGGTCTTTCTGTAGGGAAGATTCAACCTGGATCCACCGGCTTGATTCCGGAGTGATCGTTTCGGGGTTGTCTTGGCGGTCGGCGAGATGATCTGGCTGTTCGGGCAGGGGGTATCCGCTG
>NZ_JBHVCT010000162.1:0-6792 GCF_042803195.1 Streptomyces sp. NPDC057428 | reverse complement strand
CGCCCGCGTGTGGGAAACTTGCATCTCGGAAGTGCCTTGCTGATTGTGCGTGCTGGAAGCCTGAAGAACTCCCATCATCGCAGGTCACAAGGCACGTCTTCGTTGTCCGAGACGTTATCCGCAAGGCACGGGTCGGTGGATCAAGGCTTAGATGGCCACGCCTGGCCGCTGCCGGGGCAGTTCGGCGTGCCGCACCGCGTCGGAGGCCAGGGCGATGCCCACGCCCAGGCTGGCGAAGATGCCGCAGGCGACGAACACCGGGGCGGCGCCCCAGGCTCCAATGGCGGCACCGACCAGCGGATAGCTGAGGGGGGCGAGACCGACCATCGTGAGCATGACCACGGAGGTCACCCGGCCAAGATAGGCCGGGTCCGCCGCAGTCTGTATGAGGGCGTTGTCCAGGCTGCCGAAGACGCCCGCACACAGTCCGATGACCGCAGCCAGCACCGCGGCGAGCCACAGGGTCGGCACCAGAGCGATCGTGGCCGCACCCGCGCAGCCCACGAGCAGCGTCCCGGCCATCATCAGGCCGGCACGCGGCAGCCAACCGGCGATCGCGAGCAGTGCGGCGCTGGCCGCAGCTCCTGCGCTGAAGCTGCTGACGATCCAGCCGTAGCCGGAAGGGCCCCAGCCGCGTTCGGCGTTGAGGAGGACCATGCCGACGTTGAGGGTGCCGGTGAGGCCGAGTTCGCAGACGGCGCCGGCGGCGACGAGCGGGCCGATGAGTTGGTGGCGGCGGATGTAGCGCAGGCCGTCGAGCAGGTCCTGCCGCGCGGTGCCGGGCTCCGGCCGCTCCGCGTCGGGCGCCACGAGGGGCCGTATCCGTATCGTCAGCAGGAGCGGCAGGGACAGGGCGATGAACAGTCCGGCGGTGGTGAAGGCGGCTGCGGGTCCACCGAGTCCCATGGCCAGGCCGCCGATCGGCGGGCCCGCGATCTGGCTGAGGCGCGTCGACAGCGAGCGCATGCCGGTGACCCGGGCCAACTGGTCGGGGGCGGTGATCCGGGGCGGAAGAGCACCGACAGCGGGTACGAACAGTGCGTCGACGGCGCCGAAGACGAGCGCCACCGTGACCAGGATCCACAAGGCCGGAGCCGTCAGTGCGATACCGGCGGCCACCGCCAGGATGAGGAGGCAGCGCAGCGTGTCACTGCCGAGAATCACCCGGCGGGGGTCGAACCGGTCGGCCACCACACCCCCACCGAGCATGAGTAACGCTCGTGGTACTGCCCCGGCAGCCATGACGAGGCCGACTTCGGTAGGACCGGCGGCCTTCTGGGCGGACCAGGCCAGGGCGACGAAGTACACGCTGTCGCCAATGAGGGAGACGGTGTAGGCGGTGAGCCAGCGCAACACGTTGCCGTCGCGGTGGGCCGGTGTGGCGGCGTTTTTGGGCAGGACCGTCTCTGGGGTGGCCATGGTGGGCTCCAAGTACGTTGGGAATTCGGCTGAGTCAGGGCCGGAAGGGAAAGCCGTATAGGTGCACAGACACGTGCTCGCGGTCCTCGGTGTCGTCGGCCGCCTTGGCGGCCTTGCCGCGCTCCCGCCAGCGCCGGGCCAGCGCCTCAAGCTCGTCGCTCATCTCGGCGAGTTCGGCAGGGGTGAGGTCGAGCAGCCACTCGGAGCTGAAGGATGCGTCGGTCCACGCCTTCCCCCAGGCGGACTTCTGGTCGAGATACGTGCGGTACTGGGCGACGCGGGTGTCGAAGATCCCTCGGGTCACCGCGCCGACGGCGGCGGCTCCCTCGGGCGTGTCTGCGAAGTCCGAGTCACGGAAGCCCCAGCCCTCTTCAGATGCCACCTGCCACCAGCGCTCGCGGCCGTCGGTGCCCTGGCCACTCGCCTGGGTCACGAAGCCGTGCTCAGCCAGCTTGCGCAAGTGGTAGCTGACCAGCGAGGGCGTTTCGTCGACATGCTCGGCGAGCTGAGAGGCGGTCGCGGTGCCCGCGGCGTACAGCAGCCGGTACAGCTGCATCCGCAGCGGGTTCATGAACGCCCTCAACCGTGACAGGTCGGTGATCTGCTCAGGCTCGTGCTTCGGTCGCATGCGCTTACCGTAGGTATGAAGTGAAAACTTCGCAATAACTGCTTCAGAGTTGGATGGCCGAGTAGCCCGGCTCTATGCGCAGGGGACTGGAGACAGCCAGCTCAGCTCGACTTGACTGGCGCTGACGAGGTCAGCGCCTGCTGTCTCCGGGCGCGAGAAGGCTGGTGACCTCGGCGATCGCCTCAGCCGAGGGGTGGAAGTAACGCCGCACGTTCTCCGGCTTCTTGTGCCGCGACTTCGCCATGAGCATCGGCAGGCTGGCCCCGGCCTCACCGAGGTGGGTGAGACCGGAGTGTCGGTACTCGTGCAGGTCCCAGCCCGTTCCCGCCACACCCCCGACAGCCGTGTGCGCGTCCAGGAGGGCGCGGGCCTGCCCGTACGACAGCCGGACCAGCCCGGTGTCCGGGCACACGTCGCGCGGGCTGACGACCTTCCCGGGGCCCGGCTTGCGGTGGGTGACGAACACCGGCCCGCGGGTACGGCCCTTGATCAGTCGGGGCAGCAGGCGGGCGGTGCCGGCGTCCCAGTACACAGGCTCCATGACGTAGTCCTCGCGCGGGGCGCCGCGGCGTCGGGTGCGCGGCTTCGCGCCCTTGGCCTTCACCGGGGCCCTGCGGGCGGCGAGGTCCAGCTCCTCGATGTTGACGCCGAGGATCTCCTCCGCCCGCGCGACGGTCTCGTAGAGCATCCGCCACAGCGTCTTCTCCCGGAGGTGGACGTCGCGTCGGGCGATCAGCCGGTCGACGGCCATCTTCGAGCGGGCCGGGGTCTCCGAGTCCGGCGGGGGCATCCGCTTCACCCAGGCCGGGACAGCCGGGCCGTCGTACCCGCGCTCGGCGCACCAGCCCAGCCATGACAGCACCGACGCCCGCCGGGCGTTCCACGAGGGTCAGCCGAGATACGGCCGAAAGGGATAGCCAAGTCTCTTGATGTCCGGTCAGGCGCGTTCGTAAGGGGAACCCCCAACGAACAGCCGTGATCTTGAACTGGCGGAGATCGCGACCTGGGCAGACTGCGTCTCATTTAGGGTGTCCGGTGATCTGTACGGTGAGCGGGGGCTATCCGTACACTCTGGTGCCCATGAGCGGACTGAAGGCGGGTTACGCCCGCTGCTCCACCGACATGCAGGACCTCACCGCCCAGAAGGAGATCCTCCTCGGCTTGGGCGTGGCCGAGGACCGGATCTTCCTCGACAAGGGATTCACCGGAACCAAACGCGAACGGCCCGGCCTGGACCAGGCCCTCGCCGCAGTCCGCGCCGGCGACACTCTGGTGGTGCCGAAGCTCGACCGCCTCGCCCGCTCGGTGCCCGACGCCCGCGACATCGGTGACTCCCTGGTATCGCGCGGAGTCACCCTGTCGCTCGGCGGACAGCTCTACGACCCGAACGACCCGATGGGCAAGATGTTCTTCAACATCCTCGCCACCTTCGCCGAGTTCGAGGTCGACCTCCTGCGCATGCGCACCCGCGAGGGCATGGCCGTCGCCCGCTCCAAAGGCAAGCTCCGCGGCAAGCAGCCCAAGCTGACCGCCCGCCAGCAGGCCCACCTCATCAAGGAACACAAGAGCGGCGAGCACACCATCGCCGACCTCGCCGAACTCTTCTCCGTCAGCCGGGCCACGGTCTACCGCGTCCTGGAACGGGTCGTGAATGATGTCCCATAGGGGATCTTCGCAGGCAGTCGCACCAGCGGTATGCTCCACGACACAGTTCCGCAGGTCTTGCCCCTCAGGGCAAGACCTGCGGCTTACTGGTCCTCCGGAGCGCCGCGGAGTCGAGCGAGCATCTCGGCCACGGCCCTGGCCAGGGCCAGCGTTTGGACCCGGTTGAGCCGGGGATCGCATGTACTCGTGTAGTGGTCGGTCAGATCGGCTTCCGTGACGGCGCTCGGGCCGCCTACACATTCGGTCACGGCATCGGCGCTGAACTCGAGGTTCAGCCCGCCCGGCCAGGTGCCGAGCTCCTGGTGTACCTCGAAAAAGCCCTTAACCTCGTCCAGTACATCGTCGAAGTGGCGCGTCTTGAGGCCGCCTGCGGCGGTGTAGGTGTTGCCATGCATCGGGTCACAGACTCACAGGGCTTCGATGCCCTCGGCCCTCGCCTTCTCCACCAGGACCGGCATCAGATCGCGGATCCGGTCACTTCCCATGCGGGTGATGAAACTGAGGCGTCCGGGGATCCGGTCCGGGTCGATGTGGGCGGCGAGCGTCAGCACGTCGTCGGCGTTCGCGGTCGGGCCCAGCTTGACGCCGACCGGGTTGGCTATGCCCGCCGCAAACTCGACATGGGCGCCGTGGCACTGCCTGGTCCGCTCGCCGAGCCAGAGATAGTGGCCCGACAGGCCGTACGCGCCCCCGGTTGCCGCGTCGCGCCGGGTAAGGGCAGTCTCGTACTCCAGGATCAGCGCCTCGTGACTGGTGAAGACCTCCCGGCCAGACCCCTCGCGCGCCACCGAGACGGCGTTGCGGGCATGGTCGTACGCGCTGAGCAACCGCGCGGGGGCGGGGCGCCGGGCGCGGACCGTGGGCTCGGCCTCGTTGACCATGTCGCCTCGGTAGACGGGGAGCGTGATGCCGTCCACCAGTTCGGTCGGCTTGGAGCGCGGCTTGGCGAACTGGCCCGCCATGCGGCCGACGACGGTCACTGGGTGGCCAAGCGACGGCTCAATCAGGGCGGCAGCCTCGGCGAGCAGCGCGACCTTGGCTTGCACAGGGCCACGCTCTGTATCCGCGAAGGTTTCGGCGCAATCGCCGCCCTGCAGCAGGAACCCGCGGCCGCCCGACACGGTTGAGGCATCCCAAGGCCTCGTCCTGCCCGGCATCACCTCGGTGGACGTGCCGGGGATGCCGCTGCCGGTGACGGTGCAGGTGCCCATGCTGCGGCGCGCGCCGCAGCAGGCGGAACACCTGGTGTCCGAGGAGAAGGCCCGCGCGTGGCTCGCCGAGCACCTGGCCGACGGCCCGCTCGCGCAGGCGTGGAGCGTCGGCGCGGTACGCGAGACGCTCGTCGTCGTGGTGGTCGACGTCCTGCGGGAAGGTCAGGCGCCCACCGTGGACGAGGTCGCCGCCTGGCTGGTGACCACGGCCGCCGAGCAGGACGGCCTGCTCCAGGCCGCCCACGCCGCCGCCACCGTCCAGGACTTCGCGCCGGCGTTCGCACGGGCCGCCGACGACCTGGTAGCCGATGGCGGCTCGGAGTTCCTGGTGTGGCGCTACCTGGGAGACAGCGAGGGGAACCGCCGCCTCGATGTGCTGGCCCTGGCCACGCCGGAAGCGTACGAGCAGCTGCGTGCGCTGCCCGTCCCTGCGGACGCCCCGAGCCCGGAACGGGCCGCGACCTCGACCGAGACCGAACCGTCCGCCCCGAGCCCCGAAGCACCGGAGGACCCCGAGATGGCCACACCCGCCCGTCCCGCGACGCCCGAGAGTGCGGAGCCCGCCACCCCGGCGGCCGCCGACACGGGCGAGCAGAGGCCCGAGCCCACCGACCTCACGGAGCCCACCGTTCCGGTGGAGACCGCTCCTGTGGCGGAGCCTGCTGCCCCGGTGGAGCCCGCCCCTGTGGCGGAGCCGACCGGCGACCTGCCGCTGTTCACCGGCCCGGCGGGCGTTTCCGAGCCGACGGAGGATCGGCCGCTCGACATCGTCGGGGAGTTCGAAGCCGTCAAGGATGCGTGGAACGAGCGCGTTCCCGCCGAGAAGGGCTCGGGGGAGGACCTGTACGCCGACGTGCAGGCGGACCTGGCCAGTCTCCATCAGATGCTCGCCGAAGCCGTCGCCGAGGCGAAGTCCGCACCCGAAGCGCCGCCGGCCCTTCCCGAGCAACTCGCTCCGGCCGCCGAGTCCGCGCCCGCGCCCGCGCCTGCGGCCGCCGCCGCTGCACCGTCCTCCGGCGAGCAGGAAGCGGCGCCCGAGGACCGCGACCCGCAGAAGGCGGCGGGCGCGGTGAACGAGGCGCTGCGGCAGGCGGACGAGCACGCGCCCGCCCTCCAGGACCTGCCGGAGTGGCAGCGCCTCCAGACGGTCCGCGGGGCGTTCGGCAACCTCATGCGCGTCATGAAGGAACGCGCGGGCGAGCACTTCGGCCGACTGATGGAGGACGGTCGGGTCGCCGACTTCGTCCGCCGGGCCTCCCTGAAGGTGTGCGAGAAGGTCGCCGGGTGGGCACAGGCCGGTGCCGACCGGCTCCGGCGGGACGACGAGCGCGGTACGGAACAGCGCGGAGCCCTGCCGAGCGCCGATGCGCTGCTGCGGCTGGGAGATGCGGCCCTCGAGTATCGCGGTCCCCGGGGTGGAGGCAGTACGCCGCCGCCCGCGAACGGAGCGCCGGACGTGAACAACATCCCGGCGATGCGGAAGATGGGCGAAGCCCTCAACCGGCCCATGCCCGGTGCCAACAAGCGCGTCTCCACGGCGGCCGCCCGGGGCCGCTCGACCACGACCGGCAAGCGGCCGGTGAAGGGCGCGAAGAAGTCGGCCAGCGGCAGCGGCGAGCAGGCCGGACACCTTCGTCGCAGCGGCGAGCAGCAGACGGCCCCCAAGCCCAACCAGCAGCGCTGACCCAGCATCCGGCCGGGGGGCGGGGGCGACCCCTCACCCCCGCCCCCCGGGGGGGCCCCGGCCGCCGCGCGGGGGGGGGGGGGGGGGGCCCCACGGCCGTAGCACTGCCGGTGGACCTGTCGCCGGAGACCCCGCCGTCGGCTGTCAGGGGAATACTGGAGCCAGGTACGAAGGTGACGCCGTGG
>NZ_JBHVCT010000161.1:0-6989 GCF_042803195.1 Streptomyces sp. NPDC057428 | reverse complement strand
CAGCAGGCGTGGATCAACGACCCGGCCAAGCGCCGCGAACCCGCACCACAAACCTCATAGCATCACGACCGTCTCACTGGACTTGAAATCTTCCGAGCAGGCACGACATGAAGGCGGAAGCGAACATCTGGTAGGGCAGACAGAGACCGAGGCGGTAGCTGTCCACGATCCCGGAGCGCGACACACAGCACGAGGGCGAGAGGGACCTTGAAGGTGAAGCCCGCTGCGTAGTGCCAGCCGAGCGTGCCCGGCCCGACGGCGACGGGCCGGCCGGGCGCGGGTGTCACGCACTCGCCCCCCGACTCCCTCTACCGGCACCGCTCGGCATCGGTCGTCGAATCTGCCGAGAACATCGGGGAGGAGGATCCGCCGCGTACATCCGCAGCCGACCGCGCCCCTGACCGCCGCAGGGCCGCGCACTGGTCCGCGGAACGCCGGTTTGGGTCGACCACAGCCACCGGCGCTTGACGAGAGAGACACGGCTCGTCACCCGACGCCGGCGTCCGCACCCCTTTGCGCGTGGCGTCGTGTTCCCTGACGTCTCACGGGTGAGTATGTGCGGACCCAGCCCTCTTCCCGCACCGAGGCGATGCGATGCCCGACCGCGCCGACCACGCCCCCCGAAGGGGCTTTGCACCGAAGTTGGCCTTGCAGCGCCGACCGACGGAACAGTCGCTGTTCAGCGGCATCTACGGCCTGGTGCTGGCCAGCGCCCTGGTGGCTGCGCTCGACGCGACGGACGAGAAGGCCGATCCCGGCCAGGACGCACTGTGGGTGTTGCTCACGGCGCTCGCGGCGGGAGCCGCCCATGGGTACGCGCACGTCATCGCAGAGCGTGCGTCCGCCGACGGGGCAGCCACCAAGGGCAGGCTGCGGTTGGTGCTCGCAGAGTGGCCCCTGGTCGCCGCGGTGCTGCCCACGGTGGCGATACTGCTTGCCGCGGTGGCCGGCTGGTGGTCGGAAGCCACGGCTGTGGACACAGCCTTGCTGCTCAACACCGTCGCTCTGTTCGGCTGGGGTACCTGGGCCGCCCGCACAGCCGGATATGGATGGCCGTCCTCGTGCCGCGCGGGAGGCCTGGACATGCTGATCGGCGTGGTGATCATCATCGCCGATGCCCTGATCGACTAGCCGGACCGTCGGGTGGCCTGTCCGCCGGTCCGATCTCCGCCGCTCAGCCCTGCGCGTTCCTGGGAGGCGGAAGCTCACCGGAGCCGCGGTGGACGAGACGGGTCTCGACCATGATCGTGCGGGCCCGGGAACGGTCGCCGTCGAGGCGCTCGACGGCAATGGCACCCGCCACCTGGCCCATCGTGGCCGGGTTCTGCGCCACCACCGTGAGCCCGGGTTCGAGGATGGAAGCCATCGGGACGTCGTCGAAGGCGACGACCGCGACGTCCTTGCGGCGCCCGCGGGCGATCTCCGTCAGCACCCCGGCCGACATGACGTTGTTGCCCGACAGCAGGGCAGTCGGTGGGTCAGGCAGGGCGAGCAGCCGTGCTGTGGCCCGCGCGGCGCCCGCCGGGTCATGGGCGTCGGCGACCAGGGCCCGGTCGTAGGGCAGGCCCGACTCGGCGAGCGCCGCGCGGTATCCCGCGACGCGCTCGCGGCGGGTGTACAGCCGCGCGGGCAGGTCGCCGATGAATCCGATCCGCCGGTGTCCACCGGCGATCAGGTGGGCGACCCCCTCCTGCGTACCGGAGCGGTTGGAGCTGACCACCGTGTCGGCCGTCAGACCGCTGCCCGGCCGGTCGAGGAAGATGACCGGCATGCCCGCCGCCCGGTGCGCCTTGAGGTGGGTATGGTCAGCACCCACCGCGGGCGCCACCATGAGGACACTCACCCGGCGCGCCAGGAACGTGCGGACCAGCGTGTGTTCCCGCTCGGGGTCGTCGGCGGACGACCCCATCAGCAGCGTCAGCCCGCGGTCACGGACCGCCTCCTCGATGCCCCCCGCCACGGCGCCGAAGAACGGGTTGCCGAGGTCCGGCACCACCAGTCCCACGGTGGTGTCGGGCCCTCCGACACGGATGCTCCTGGCCATCAGGTTGGGCTGGAAGCCGAGCCGCGCCACGGCCGCCAGCACCCGCTTCCTGGTCTCCGGGGAGCTTGGGCCGTCCTCGTTGAGGACCCGGGAGACCGTTTTGGCACTGACGCCCACCTCGCGGGCCACGTCGGCGAGTGTCGGTCTGCGGGCCGATGCCATAAACCACCTTTTCCATGAAGTCGTCCCCCGGGTACCGGGGCGGATTCAGCTCCCGCGCACCCCGGCCGCCGAGGCCGCGTCACTGTCCGCCACGACCGTACCCCCATCCGGACGCACGGAGAGTGCCCCGGTCATGATGGCCACCACTTCGGCCATGGAGTAGTCGGACGGCTTTATCACAGCCTCGCGCCGGCCGAGCCGGTGTACGTGGATGCGGTCGGCGATCTCGAAGACGTGCGGCATGTTGTGGCTGATGAGGATCACCGGCACGCCCTTGTCGCGCACTCGGCGGATGAGGTCGAGCACCTGACCCGACTCCTTCACGCCCAGGGCGGCCGTGGGCTCGTCCATGACGACGACGCTGCGCGCCCAGGCGGCTGCCCGGGCCACTGCCACCGCCTGGCGCTGGCCACCGGACAGGGTCTCGACGGACTGGCTCAACAGCCCGACCCCTACCTTGAGTTCGGCGAGGTGCGCGGCCGCCTCCCTGCGCATCGCCTTCTTGTCGAGCATGCGCAGCACCGAGCCGAGCGCACCCTGACGGCGGATCTCGCGGCCGAGGAACATGTTCGAGGTGATGTCCATGGACGCGGCGACGGCAAGGTCCTGGTACACCGTCTCGATGCCGTGAGCCCGTGCCTCCTGCGGACCGGCGAACCGGATCGGCTTGCCGTGCAGCCGGATCTCCCCGGCGTCCGGCACCAGCGCGCCCGTGAGTGCCTTGATCAGACTCGTCTTCCCGGCTCCGTTGTCGCCGATGACGGCCAGCACCTCACCGGGCATGAGCTCGAAGTCTGCCTCGTCGATCGCGGTGACGTGCCCGTATCGCTTGACGAGCCCGCGGGCGCTGAGCACGGGCACCCTCGCCTCTGCCGATGCCGGTATGGGCTCTGCCCCATCAGGTGTGGTGCCCGGCTCGCCCGCAGTCGGGTTCCGGGGGGCAGCGGGGCCGGTCATCGGCTCCCCTTTCGTGAGAGCTGGTCGACGGTGACCGCCAGGATCACGAGGACGCCGGTGACCAACGTCTGATAGACGGACGAAACCCCCATCAACTGGAGGCCGTTGCGGAAGACGCCCACGATGAGTACGCCGACGAAGGTGCCGAGCACCGTACCTCGTCCGCCGAACAGGCTGGTGCCGCCGAGGACGACCGCGGTGATGCTGTCGAGGTTGTCCGTCTGGCCGGCCTGCGGGTCACCGACTCCGGTCCGCGACACCAGCAGCAGAGCTGCGATGCCGTAGACCAGTCCCGCGATCGTGTAGACGCCGACTGTGAGCCGGCTGACGCGGATGCCGCTGAGCCGGGCGCTCTCGGAGCTGTTGCCCAGTGCGTAGACGTGCCGGCCCCAGGCGGTGCTGCTCAACGTGTAGGCGAAGCCCAGGAAGAGCGCGATGGTGACCAGTGATCCGTAGGTGATGTCGGTCCGGCCGAGCGGGAAGGTCCGGCCCAGGAAGGTCAGAGGTCCGGGAAGGCCGGTAACGGTCTCTTCGGCGGAGTAGATGTGGGTCAGGGCGAAGGCCACGTTGAGCATGCCGAGCGTCACGATGAACGGCGGTAGCGGAACGGCCCTCACCAGGAGCCCGTTGGCCAGACCGAACGCGCCGCAGGCGAGGATCCCGAGGGCTATGGCGAGCAGGGGCGGCAGTGGCCCTTCCACCGCCAGTTTGGCGATGAGGATGCCGCCGAAGGCCATGACGGCACCGCAGGAGAGGTCGATTCCGGCGGTGAGGATGATAAGTGTCTGGCCGATGGCGAGTGTTCCGACGACCATGACCTGCTGGAGAACCAGCGAGAAGTTGCCACCGGACAAGAACTGTTCGGTGCTGAGGGAGAAGAAGACCGAGGCGAGGATCAAGGCCGCGAGCGGCCCCGCGGCCGGGGCGGTGAGGAGTCGGCGCAGCGCTGGACGATCCTTGGTGCCGAAGGTTCCGGAGGTGGTGGCGGTCACTGCGGCTCAGCCCCAGCAGTTCTGCTGGCCGAAGCCGGAGTCCTTGGACTCCGAGCCGGCCTGCGGCTTGTCGGTGATGAGTCGGACACCTGTGTCGGTGTAACCGGATGCCTTCTCGCCGGACTTCGCGAAGTCGGCGATCGCCTTCACTCCGTCGGCGGCCATCTTCAGCGGGTACTGCTGCGAGGTCGCGGCGATCTTGCCGTCCTTGACGGCCTGCACGCCGGTGCAGCCGCCGTCGATGGCGACGATCATCACGTCCTTCTCGCGGCCCTTGGCCTTGATGGCGGTGTATGCGCCGAGCGCGGCGGGCTCGTTGATCGCGTAGACCAGGTTGATGTCGGGTGCCTTCTGCAGGCAGTTCTCCATGGCGGTCTGCCCCTTGGCCTGGTCTCCCCCTGTGTCCTGGGAGCAGGCGATCGACGGATCGGAGGCGGCTACGCCGAAGCCCTTGATGAAGCCCTCGTGCCGTTGGACGCCGACCGAGACGCCAGGGGCAAGGTCGAGCGTGGCGATCTTCGCCGGCTTGCCGCCCATCGCGGCCTTCGCGTAGGCACCGATCAGCTCGCCGGCCTTCACGTTGTCGGTCGCGAACAGCGCGTCCACCGCGGTCTGCGGCTCGGGGGGCGTGTCGAGAGCGATGACCATCACGCCCTTGGCACGGGCCTTCTCGATCGCCGGGACGATGGCCTTGGAGTCGTTGGGGGTGATCAGCACACCCTTGACCCCGGAGGCGACCATGTTCTCCAGCGCGGTCACCTGGCTGGTGTTGTCGCCGTCGAACTTGCCTGCCGCAGTGGACAGTTCGACGCCCGACGTCTTGGCGGCCCGCTCGGCGCCCTGCCTCACCTTGACGAAGTACGGATTGGTGTCGGTCTTCGTGATCAGGCCGACCTTGACCTTGCCCCCGGACTGGGAGCCGCCACCGGAGCCGGAACCGCACGCGGTCAGGCAGAGGGCGAGGCCGCCTGCGGCGATGGCGAGGACGGGGCGAGCTCTACGTGACATGTTGCGACTCCTACGGAAGCGGTGAAGGTGGGCTGTGGAGCAGACCCGCAGCACAGGCGGATGCCGTCGCCGGGCGATGCCATCGTTGACACATGTCATCGTTGACACCGCATGCGGAGGATGATGGACTCCCCGTCCGTCAACGTCAATCCCCTTGTCCGGAAAGCCCGTCGGTCATACGACGAGCCGGTCACCGAGGACCCTCCACCAGGCCGGTGCGGTGGGCTCGGCGGCCTTCGTTCCCCGCCCCACCTGGAGGGTCCACCGCATGCAGTCGCCACGTCACGTCACCGTGCTGGGAGAGTGCGTCGCCGACGCCTTCGCCGACTCAAAGTCCGAGTTCCCGCTCACGGGCGCCGGCCTTTCTCCGGACGGCCGGAACCTGTCTCTGCGCGTACTGCCGGGCGGAGGCCCGGCCAACACCGCTGTGGGCCTGGCGCGGCTCGGTACCCCGACCCGGTTCCTGGCACGGCTGTCGGGCGACGTGTTCGGCCGCCTATTCCGCGCCCACCTGCTGGAGTCCGGGGTCGACCTGTCCGATGCCGCGGAGGCGGCTGAGCCCAGCACACTGGCAGTCGCCGATGTCGACTCGGAGGGCCAGGCCTCATACTCGTTCCACGCCGAAGGCACCGCCGACTGGCAGTGGACGCGCGAGGAGTTGGCCCGTGCCGATCTGCTCACCTCGTCCTGCGTGCACTCGGGTTCACTCGCGCTGGTCCGCGAACCGGGCGGCCCCCTGGTGGAGGAACTTCTGACCGAAGCGCGGCCGCACTCCACGGTCAGCGTGGATCCCAACATCAGGACCGCCCTGGTCGACCCGGCGGTCTATCGCGAGCGGCTGCCGAGGTGGTGCGCGGTGGCGGACATCCTTCGGCTGAGCGAGGACGACCTCGACGTGATCGCACCGGACAGCACGGTGGAGGCGGCTTGCGACGGGTTCCACACCGAGGGCGCGCGGCTGGTCGTGGTCACCCGCGGTGCACACGGCGCGATCGCCTCCCTCGACGGTCAACGGGTCACCGTGCCCGGCGTGCCCACAGGAGTCGTCGACACCGTGGGCGCGGGGGACGCCTTCACCGCAGGACTGCTCCACCATCTCGGCACGCGCGGACTGCTGGGTGGCCGGCTCGACAGTCTGGAGGCGGCCGACGTCGTGGAGGCCTGCGCGTACGCGGTGCGCGTAGCGGCGTTGACCTGTGCCGTCGCAGGTCCGAACCCGCCGTGGGCAGACCAGTTGGGGCAGGGGTGCGGATCTGCGTACACCGCGGCCGGGCAGTGAACTGCGGGAGCTGTTGCGGTTCAAAGCGTTGACGGGCTCTCCGAGGAGGCCCATCATCTGACATCGGCCTGAAGTCAACGATGACAGATGTCAACCATGACACCCGTGCACCGCGTACAGAGAGTGGGTTCACATGCGCCGAAAAGTCAGGGCGCTGCTCGTTACCCTGGTCACGAGCCTGGTCGCGTTGCTCCCGGGTACCCCGGCGTTCGCAGGGACCGTGTCCGACTACTCCGAGTTCCCGTACCGCCCACCACCTACAGTGAGCCGTACCGCGGCCAGTTCCACTTCAGCTCGCAGTCGGGCTGGATGAACGACCCGAACGGACTGGTGTACGCGAACGGGCTGTACCACTTCTACTACCAGCACAACCCGCACGGCCTGGCCTGGGACACCATGCACTGGGGCCATGCCACCAGCCCCGATCTGGTGCACTGGACACAGAAGCCGATGGGTGCGGATCCTTTCCAGGGACGGTTGAGCTGGGGTTTCGCTGATCTGGGTGTGGTTGGGGTGGCGGCTTGTCTACCGTGGCGGTAGAGGAGGC
>NZ_JBHVCT010000160.1:0-7059 GCF_042803195.1 Streptomyces sp. NPDC057428 | reverse complement strand
GCCCGCTCCCGCCGGGCGGCGCTTCTGCGGGCCCGGGAGCAGCGGCGCCGGAGCCGACGGGCCGCCCGGGTCACGGCGGCATTCCCGGCCGTTCACGCGAGCACGGAACCGGGAGCGGATCTCGAGCGTGTGACCGGATTACTGTTATCGTCCCCGCCGCACAGCGTCTCCCGAGTGTGGGAAGTGACGGAACAGGATCCCGGAAGAGTGAGCACAGCATGGGCGAGGCACGCGAGACGGCGTTGATCAAGGCGGCCCAGAAGGGGGACCCGCAGGCGCAGGACGCACTCGTCGCGTCGTATCTGCCGCTCGTCTACAACATCGTGGGCCGCGCGCTCAACGGTCACACCGATGTCGACGACGTGGTTCAGGAGAGTGTGCTGCGCATGCTCCACGGCCTGCCGACGCTCCGCTCCCCGAAGAGCTTCCGGTCCTGGTTCGTGGCCATCACGATGAACGAGATACGCGGGCACTGGCGTCAGCGCAGGACCGGGGACATATCCGCGGACCCCATGGGGGACGCCTATGACGTCGTCGATCCGGCCGCCGACTTCGTCGAGCTGACGATAGTCCGGCTGGGCCTGACGGGACAGCGCCGCGAGGCAGCGGAAGCCACTCGATGGCTGGACGACGAAGACCGGGAACTGGTGTCGCTCTGGTGGCTGGAGACGGCCGGCGAGCTGACCCGGGCCGAGGTCGCCGACGCCCTCGACCTATCCCCCCAGCACACCGCCGTACGCGTGCAGCGGATGAAGGAGCGGCTCGAAGCCGCCCGGGTCGTGGTCCGCGCCCTGACTGCCGAACCACGCTGCGTCCTTCTCGAGGACCTGACGGCCCGGTGGGACGGCATTCCCTCCGCCCTCTGGCGCAAGCGCCTGGCCCGCCACGCACGTGAGTGCACGGTGTGCGCTGGGCACCGGTCGGGCCTGGTTCCGGCGGAGGGTCTGCTGGTCGGACTCGCGCTGGTGCCCGTGGCGGCGTCCGTCGCCGGTCCCACGGCCGACATCCTTCCCACCGCCTTCCTGCCCGTGGCGGGGGCCACCGCACTGTCGGGCCCCGGACGTGCCGAGCGGCGCAGGGACGGAGCGCGGCGCCGACGGCGCACCACCGTCGTCGCGGGGCTGATGGCAGTCAGCGTGCTCGGGGCGGGCGGGGCGGCCGTCCACCTCTACACGGACGACGACGGTGAGGGACCCGCGACAGCCGTGTCCCCTCTCCGAGGCCCGTCCGATGCGGCCACCGCCCTGGAATCCCCTTCGGCGTCACCCTCGCCGTCGCCCTCGTCGGCCTCACCGTCGCCATCGCCCTCCGCGAAGCCGTCCCCGTCCAGGAGCCGCAGCGCCTCGCCGACACCGCGGAAGGTACCTAAACCGCGTACGCCCTCCTCCGCGCCGGCGACCGCACCGAAGCCGCGCCCGGCCGCCCCGTCGGCTGCGGACGAGGTCATCGCGCTGGTCAACTCCGAGCGTGCCGATGCTGGTTGCTCGCCGGTGAGCAGCAACAGCAAGCTCACGACCGCCGCGTCCCGGCACTCGGCCGACATGGTGGCGCGGGACTACTTCTCCCACACGTCCCCGGACGGAACGGACCCGGGCGCCCGTATCACCGCCGCCGGGTACCGGTGGAGTACGTACGGCGAGAACATCGCGAAGGGGCAGCAGACTCCGGAGTCGGTGATGGAGGCCTGGATGAACAGCGAAGGGCACCGGGCCAACATCCTCAACTGCGCCTTCAAGGAGATCGGCATCGGCAGAGAGGACTCGTCCGGGGGCCCGGTCTGGACGCAGAATTTCGGCGCCGCACTCTGACGCTCCGTATGCGCCCGGCCGGCCGTCACATGGCGGAAACGTGCAGGTAGCACCTCCTCCACCCGAGGGATCTACGCTGGGTGGGTGCCCAGGCCGAAGGCGTCCACCGGCCGTACCCCGTCTTCCCCTCGCACTCAGGAGACCGGTTGCCCGCCTTCTCCCCCCTCCGCCGCCCTCTGCCCCCGTGGCTCGCTCACGTGATGCGGACCCAACGCGGACCCGTCCCGTGGTGCGCGGTGGTGCGCGGGGCGCCGGCCGCCCTGCCGTTGCTCGTAGCGGTACTCGTCGAGCGGCCCACCGCAGGCATCCCGGCGGCACTCGGCGCCATGCTGGCGGGCGTCAACGACCGTCCCGGCAGCCGTCGGGCATCGGTTGCCCGGCTGGGATTCCCCGCTGTGGCGGGCTCGGCAGGCCTGCTGCTGGGCGCCATGATCGCGGCTGCGGCGGGGGGCGGCAGATCCCTGGTCGTCCTGCCGCTGGCGTTCGGGCTCCTGGGTCTGGTCGCGGGAGCGTTCAGCTCGACGGGGCCCGTCGCGTCGGCATGCGGAACTCAGGTGCTGGTCACGGCGGTGATCGGGGCGGGCATGCCGCTGCCGGAGCCGGGCCCTGTGCGCGCGCTGCTGTTCCTGGCCGGGGCCGGCTGGCTCCTCCTGCTCCGGCTGCTTCTGCCGTCGCCGGGCTGTCTGCGCAACGGGCCGTACCACCTCGACGGTGAACGGAAAGCCGTCGCTGCGGTGTACGAGGCAGCGGCCAGGCTCCTGCGGGCGGTCGGCGAGCCGGGGGCCCTCGCCGAGCGCGCAGCGCTGAGCGCCGCATTTGATCAGGCTCAGGACGCGCTGGCAGGGCCCCGGCTGCGGCGTGGTGCGGGCTCGGCCGCCGAGCGGCGGCTGCACGCCCGGTACGCGGCGGCGTTTCCCCTGGCCGAGGCCGCGACCGCGCTGGCCTGGGCCGGGGCTGAGCTGCCTGCCCGGATCGCGGAGGGCCCTCGCAGGCTGGCAGCCGCCGTGCGCACCGGCAGGCCGTGCGGGCCACTCCCGGCACCGGCGCGGACGGACGCGGGGCTGCGCGCTCTGGACGATGCCGTGCTCCGAGCCGCCATGGTCTTCGACCACCCGGCCGGTACGCCGTCGAACCCACCGGGGAGGCGCTCCTTCTCCGCCGTCGCGGGGCGGGCGTGGAGCGATGCGGGCCGGGAGTACGGCCTGAGGGTCGCGGTGTGCTGTGCGACGAGCACCGTCGTCGCGCAGTTGCTGCACCACCAGCACTGGTACTGGCTGCCCGCCACCACCGTGTTCCTCGTCAAGCCCGATCTGGGGCCCCTGGCCTCCCGCGTGATGTCCCGCGCCGCGGGTACGGTCGCGGGCGCGGCGGTGTTCGGCCTGCTCGCACACCTGGTGTCGGGGCCGCTCCCCCTGGTCGCGGTGGTGGCGCTCTGCGGCGCCATGCTTCCCGTGGCGACCTCGCCATTTCGCGCTGCAGACAGCGGTCGTCACCGTGCTCGTGCTCGCCCTGGTCCTGCTGGGCGGGGAACCGGCCGCCGGCTGGGGGCGTGTCGTGGAGTCCCTTCTGGCCTGCGGGACCGTGCTGCTGGTCGGGCATCTCCCGCTTCCGGGAAGCCGTGGCCACTCTGTACGGGCCGCGCTCGACACGGCGGCGGACGCGGCGCACCGCTAATCTCGTGCATGTGCTGAACTCGCCCCAGGAGCAGCGCGAGAAGGGGGACCTGCGCCGCGACGCCTACCGCTCGCTGGCGGCCGCACGTACGACCATCGACCTGTCGGCGGCGGAGTTCCCGGCGGTGGCACGGCATTGGGCCGGGTCCGAAAGCGTGGCGGAAGCCCTGGAGCGCCTGATGGACACGACAACGGCCTGTGCGGTGCAGTTGCACCACCCGGCGGCGGAACTGCCGCCTTCGCACGCGGAACTGCTGGTACTCCGGCTGTCCGAACTCGACCGGGCGCGGGCGCTTCCCGCACGGTGACCGCCTGGCCCCGTGGTCCTAGGATGCGGCGCATGATCGCTGAACTGCAGTGCGTGGTGCTGGACTGCCCCGACCCGGCCCTGCTGGCCGGTTTCTACGCGGAGTTGCTCGGCGGGGTGGCGGACCGGCCCGACAAGCGGTGGGCCCTGGGCGAGGACTGGGCGACGGTCCACACCCCGACCGGATTCGTCCTCTGCTTCCAGCGGGTGCGGGACCACCGGCCCCCGCAGTGGCCGGATCCCGCCCGACCGCAGCAGTTCCACCTGGACTTCGGTGTCCCCGACCTGGACCGCGCGGAGGAACTCGTCCTCGGTCTCGGGGCGACACTGCTCGACCGGGGACCGGATTCCCGCGGCTGGCGGATCTTCGCCGATCCGGCAGGACATCCGTTCTGCCTGCTGCGCCACTGGCCTCGGGCGCCCGTTGCGGATACGGGCGCCCGACCAGCGATGTCAGCGGCTGATGACGGTCAGCGCGGCGCAGGTACCACTCACCGCGCCGACGATGAGGACGGACAGGGCCACGCAGCGGGCCCTGAGCCGGTCGTATCGCGCGGTGTACTCGCCCCGGAGTTCGACGGCGCGGCCGGCGATCCTCGTGAGCGTGTCCCGGCAGACCGCCACCCTGTCCGAGACGTAGACGCGCTCGACGTCCTCACGCTGTGCGGTGGTGAGCCAGGGCAGTGCGTCGGTGAAGCGGCGGGCCTGTCGGCGGGCCTCGTCGACCTCGGCGTTCCAGAGGAGATAGCCCTCCACCTGGGCCAGGCCGCGAGCACTCTCCTTGTCGGGTTTCACACCGTCCTCCTCTCCGCGGGCCGGAGCCCCGGTCTCTATTCCTGCTTGTCCCCGGGAGCGACCGTGACGGACTCGGAGGGCAGGTTCGTCACATCCTCGATGGCCCGGATCCCCGGGTAGTGCAGGTCGAACGCCGGTGATTCGGACCGGATCCGCGGCAGTGTCAGGAAGTTGTGGCGCGGAGGCGGGCAGGACGTGGCCCATTCGAGGGAGCGGCCGAAGCCCCAGGGGTCGTCGACCTCTACCTGCTTGCCGTACCTGGCCGTCTTCCACACGTTGTAGAGGAAGGGCAGCATCGACAGGCCCAGTACGAAGGAGGCGATCGTGGAGACCGTGTTCAGGGCGGTGAAGCCGTCGACGGCGAGGTAGTCGGCGTAGCGACGAGGCATACCCTCCGCGCCGAGCCAGTGCTGCACCAGGAAGGTGCCGTGGAATCCCAGGAACAGCGTCCAGAAGGTCATCTTGCCCAGCCGCTCGTCCAGCATCTTGCCGGTGAACTTGGGCCACCAGAAGTGGAAGCCGGCGAACATCGCAAAGACCACGGTGCCGAAGACGACGTAATGGAAGTGCGCCACCACGAAGTAGGAGTCCGACACGTGGAAATCCATCGGGGGCGAGGCGAGGAGGACGCCGGTCAGACCACCGAAGAGGAAGGTCACGAGGAAGCCGACCGACCAGAGCATCGGCGTTTCGAAGGACAAGGACCCCTTCCACATCGTGCCGATCCAGTTGAAGAACTTCACCCCTGTCGGCACTGCGATCAGGAACGACATGAACGAGAAGAATGGCAACAGCACCCCGCCGGTGACGTACATGTGGTGGGCCCACACCGTCACGGAGAGACCGGCGATGGCGATCGTCGCACTGATGAGGCCGACGTAACCGAAAATCGGCTTCCGACTGAAGACCGGAATGATCTCGGAAACGACCCCGAAGAACGGCAGGGCGATGATGTAGACCTCCGGGTGGCCGAAGAACCAGAAGAGGTGCTGCCAGAGCAATGCGCCGCCGTTCGCGGCATCGAATACATGGGCGCCGAATTTGCGGTCGACTTCGAGAGCGAGAAGTGCGGCGGCCAGAACCGGGAAGGCCAGCAGGACCAGAACACCGGTCAGCAGGACGTTCCACGTGAAGATCGGCATGCGGAACATCGTCATGCCGGGGGCGCGCATGCAGATGATCGTGGTGATGAAGTTGACCGACCCGAGGATCGTGCCGAACCCGGAGAAGGCCAGGCCCATGATCCACAGATCCGCTCCGACCCCGGGCGAGCGGACGGAGTCGGTGAGCGGGGAGTAGGCGAACCAGCCGAAGTCGGCAGCGCCCTGCGGGGTGAGGAAGCCGGACATCACGATGAGCGAGCCGAAGAGGTACAGCCAGTACGCGAACATGTTCAGCCGCGGGAACGCCACATCAGGGGCGCCGATCTGCAGCGGCATGATCCAGTTCGCGAATCCGGCGAAGAGCGGCGTCGCGAAGATCAGCAGCATGATCGTGCCGTGAATCGTGAACGCCTGGTTGTACTGCTCGTTCGACACGATCTGGGTACCCGGCCGGGCAAGCTCGGCCCGCATCACCAGGGCCAGCACACCGCCGACGAGGAAGAACGCGAACGACGTGATCAGGTAGAGCGTGCCGATCGTCTTGTGGTCGGTGGTCGTCAGCCACCGGATGACCACGTTCCCCGGCTGCCGACCCCGCACAGGAAGTTCGTCCTGGTAGGCGGCATCGGCTTCCAGCGATGCTGAGGGGCCCCTCGTCGTCACTGCGGCACTCCTTCGGTCGACGGCCGATTGCTGACTCGGCGACCAGGATGGACTCCCCGCGGCGACGGCGCAGGTCATCTCCGTGCGCACTGCACCAGTGGCTGGCAAAGGACACTCCACTGGCCGACAGCCACGGTGCCGTTGTTGACGCGCTCGCGCCCTCAGACCTCCGCCCAGGCGCGCATCGCCTCCTGTGAGCGGAAGTCGGCCACGTTCCTGTCCAGCGGGCGGTCGGTGTACTGGTGGATACGCCAGTCGGCCTCGACACGCGGTTCACCGGCCGTGCCGTAGTCGGCGATCCAGAGCCCGTCACCCGCGTAGGAGCTCGTGTCGTGGGTACGCCAGAAGGATCGGTTGCAGTACAGCAGGACGCGGTGGTGCGGCTTCAGCCTTTTCACTCGCGGATGAAACGGTCCTTGTCCGCGCTGCTCGCGCGAGTACCCTCGCCCGTCTGCTCCCAGTCGACCGCGAGGAGGTCGCCGGCCTTGTCCGGTGCCCCCTGGACGAAATGCGCGGCCTGCTCCTTCGCGTGTCCGGGCCACAGGAAATGATAGAAACCGATAATGCAATCGGCGTCCCTGGCACGCTTCACCGGTTCCTTCAGTCTCGGATTGACGGGTCTTCGAATTTGATGGGGGTGCGGCGGTGACGGGCGGGCTCGCCGGTCACGCTGTGTGAGGTAGCTCGGGTGGTGGTACCCCGGACGCAAG
>NZ_JBHVCT010000159.1:0-7060 GCF_042803195.1 Streptomyces sp. NPDC057428 | reverse complement strand
CCCCCATGTCCCCTCACCCGGTTCCAGCCCCACCCATGTTCCCCGCTGCGGACGGGCCGCGGGGGCCCCCCCCCCCGCCCCCCACCCCCGATGCCCGCCCCAGGGCACCGGGGGGGCTGCACCCACACGGATCCGCCAAGACCCCGGTTGGGTCGCTTTCGCAGGGCCAGGACCTTGCCCCGATGGGCAGCATCCTGGCCGACACGGCTTATCGTCTGCTGCTGGCTTGACGGCCAGGCGTCACTTCAGGTGCCGGGCGAGGAATCGGCCCGCTTCGTCGCCTGCGGACTGCGGGACGCCGGTGTGCCCGCCCGTATTGGCGTGCAGGGTCTTCTCCTTGGACCCGAAGGCGTCGAACAGGTCCAGGGCCGCCTGCCGGTCATTTCCTTCGTCGTCCCACTGCAGCAGGACGTGCAGCGGAATGGTGACCTGGCGGGCCTCCTCGAACATGGCCCGGGGGACGAAACTCCCGGCGAACAGAACAGCGGCCGAGATGCGCGGCTCGACCACCGCCAGCCGGGTCCCGATGGAGATCACTCCCCCCGAATAACCGACCGGGCCGCCGATCTCGGGCAGCGACAGGAGGGCATCCAGGGCGGCCTGCCATTCAGGGACCGACTTGTCGACGAGCGGGAGGATGAGGGCGTCGATGATCTCGTCGCTGACCGGATCGCCGGCCGCCATGGCCCGGCGCAGGTTGGCGCGGGCCCGCTCGGCGGCGGGCCAACGGGGCCTGTCGCCGCTTCCGGGGAGCTCGATGGTAGCCGTGGCAAAGCCGTCCGCCGCAGCGTGCCGGGCCCGGGCCACCAGCCGGGGGTACCTCTTGCGCAGCCCGAGAGGAGGGGGGCTCAGCAGGATCAGCGGCGCCGATGCGAACGCGGATGCGGGCGTCCACAGGATGCCGGGGATCTCACCGAGGGTGAATTCGCGCTCGAGGACAGCGTCGTCGAGCTGCTGTTCAGAAGTGAAGTGCATGGTCGTGCCTTTCGGGAGTGCTGTTGAAGCGCTCCCGGACGACCTATCGCCCGACCGTGACCCCGGAGGGGAGCACCCATGTTGATACGTTCACGGGTACCACCTCCTCGCT
Organism: Streptomyces sp. NPDC057428; assembly: GCF_042803195.1. Classification (NCBI taxonomy): domain Bacteria; kingdom Bacillati; phylum Actinomycetota; class Actinomycetes; order Kitasatosporales; family Streptomycetaceae; genus Streptomyces; species Streptomyces sp. NPDC057428. The sequence goes on along the minus strand of NZ_JBHVCT010000159.1, from coordinate 5,973 downwards.
CTCTCGCACGGCCTCCGGAAACGTAGCAGTGGCTGCTGTGGTTCCGCCAACAGGTTTTTGCGGAGGCTCTGTGGCCGAACACCATGGCGTCGGAGTCTCGTCTGTCACTGGTCAGGAAGCGCACGTCCGCCACCGATTAGAGCACCGAAAAACTGGCATTCTGTGCCTGGGTGAGGTGTTCATCAGCGCATCTCCAAGCCTTGAACGTCCGCTGCCACGTCACCGCAGCGGCCAAGTTCCTCGACTGGCTGACCGGCACTGGGCTGACGCTGAGCGACTGCACCCAGCCTGACCTGGAGCGATGGACCTCAGACGCCGATGCCACCTATCGGGACGAGACCGGCCACTTCGTCCGCTGGTCGGTACAGCACCACCACGCCCGCGGCCTCACCTACGGCACCACCCGCTGGACGGGCCCCCTCAGCACCATCGACAGCGAGAAACGCTGGTCAGACGCCCGACGACATGTCAGCCGCCGCGTCCCGGAGAACCAATGAAGCTACCCATCACCATCCACCAGGCACGGCTCGGATCCACGGAGTTCAAGGTCCTCCGACCAGCCCGGCCCCTGGTCCACGCAGTGCTCATCGACCACGATCGGCACCTGGACACCTACCTCGATCAGGACGCCGCCCAGCGAATCGGTGGGCTGTGGAAGCTCGCCGCCTCTTCACCGCGCTCGCTGGTCCACCTGCCGATGCGGGGGAACCTTGGCCCCTCCCGCGAGCTGCCAGAAGACGGCACACGGCAGCTTGATCTCGTACTGCTGCACCACTCGCTCCAGTTCGCACCCTCACGCTGGAAGGAAATACGAGGACGACTCGGCCCAGGGCGTCCGCAGACCGTGAAGCTGCCCGGCCCAGGACACACCGACGGAGCCGTGATTGATCACGAGGCACGGCATTACCAGGAGAACCGGGATCTGTTCCACCAGCATCTCCACGCCGAGACCCTGTTCATGACCGGCAGCGCGAAGGTGTTCAGGGACACCGCCCGGTACTTCTTCGACGTCGCCCGGAACGGCCCCGGATACGTCCCCGTCCATCCGGGCTACCCGCACTTCTGCACCGAGCTCCACTCCAACGACGGCATTCTCGGCGACGCGCGCGAGATCCACATCGAGTACTGCGACCAGTGGGACTCATGACCCTGACCGACAGGACCCCGCCGACCATGACGTTCAACGATCACCTCCAGCATCTCGTCGAGAGGGCCCTCGCCTCCATCCCGGCCGCCGACGCCGGCGACATCTACGCTGTCTCCTTCCTCATCGACAACGAGGACGACGACCCTCGTCAGCCGACCTTGACGATTGGCTACAACACTGAAACTCAGGCCCGACGCAGCATCCAGGAGGCCTCTGACCAGGCAGAAGCCCGCTGGAACTACGCTTTCTGGATTCAGAACGAGCTGACTGTGGTCGGCGACCTGACCAGCGACCCCGCCGGGGCCACAGCCCGCCAGGAGTGGATCACCGAACTCGGACTTTGGTACGACGAGCCGACCGACCTCGCCGACTGGGATTCAGTCATCGGGCCACTCGCCGCGCAGATCGAGGCCCGCTTCAACCAGACCTGCTGCCAGCTCGCCCGAACTCTCCACACGACCGGCGTCATCGAAAGATCTGTCGGCCGAACCGTGCCGGTGATCGTCCACGAGCTGGAGTACTACGAGGCGATCGCCCGGCAGACCGAGGCCGCCAACCCGCCCGGCTTCGCCGACGAGTTCACCTCATGGGTCCGCAATGGCTGAGGCATTCGGACAGTTCCAATACCCGACTCCACCATTAGCCGTCTACCCTGCCGAGACGATCGAGGCCCACCGGGCGTTCATCGCCCGCCGACGGGCCTCCCGTCCCGGCGAGGAGTACCGGATCCCGACAGAGGATGAGTGGGACGCCTTCCTCGCCCACTTCGAGAAGCGGACGGTGTCCATCGGCACCTGCGCACGCGCCTTCGGATCCCCCTGCATCCATGAGCACGCTTGTGTCAGATGCTCGCTACTCCGACCTGACCCGGTCCAACGGGGACGGCTTGCCGAGATCCGCGACAACTTGATCGCCCGAATCGCCGAAGCCGGGACGGAAGGCTGGCTCGGCGAGGTCGAGGGTCTCCAGGTCAGCCTGGCTGGCGCCGAGGAGAAGCTCAGCCAGCTCGATCGGGGCCACGCGCAGAATACGGCCGTGGACCTTGGCGTCCCCACCATGCGTGGTGATCGATGAACCTAGAAGGTGGGATGCCGCATGGCCCTCAACCAAGATCGAGAATAGGGTTGAGGAAGCGTGCGTCAAACGCCCTTCAGAACACGATCAAGTGCCGCCCGGCCTGCAGGTCCCCAGTGCGGCTTGCCGCCGGGAAGGCCCCGATCTCCGTTCTGCCCCATGAGCATCAGGAACAGGCTCTTCATAGCAGCCAGCCCGCGGGCGCGCCGGATCGCGGCCTCGTCTGCATGCGCGTACATGTCGAAGAACCGTGAGGCCGTGCCCGCGGGCAGCAGCACCCATGCGGCGGCGAGGTCCCACGCCGGATCGCCGGCGAACATGGCACCGAAGTCGACGATGCCCGAGAGCGTTCCGTCCGAGACGACGACGTTCGCGGGATGGAGGTCGCCGTGCACCCACACCGGCGGGCCCTCCCACGCGTGGGCCGCGACCGCGTCTTCCCAGACGGCCCGGACGTCGGCAGCGATGTCGTTAGGGCCAACGGCCTGGAGGAAGTCTTCGAAGCCGTCCGTGCAGCCCCGGGGATGGGCACCGAAGTCCGTGGAGATCGGCGCCTCGGCGGGCGCCTCCACATGGAGCGCCTGGAGGAAGCCCGCCAGCGTGTCGGCCGCGTGATCGCCGCGGCTGATCGAGCCGTGGTCCAGCGGCTCGCCGGGAACCCACGTCATCACGGTCCAGTGCTTGGGGAAATGCTCGGACGGTTCGCCGAACCGCACCGGGGTCGGCACCGGGAGCGGTAGGCGCGGGGCCAGCACCGGGAGCCACCGCCGCTCCTTCAGCTGGAGCTCGGGAGTGGGGTCCATGCGCTGCATGCGCACGGCCAACTCGTCCCCGAGGCGCCACATTTGGTTGCCCCAGCCGCCCGCCACCTCCCGAATGGCCAGCCCTGCAAGGTCTGGATGTTGCTCCTGCAGCAGGTCGCGGACCAGGTCTGCGGTGATCTCGATCTCGGTGTCGGTCATGCGAAGTCACAGTACTGAGGCGGCAGGCGGAGCAGTTCTCGCTCTCCGGAACAGCTCGCTGTAGTCCCTCTGGCATCACCAATTCGGTCTCGAAGAGCTGCAGATCAGAAGCTTTGGGACCGCACGGCCCCAAGGTTCAGAGAAGCCTGCGTCAGATGTCCCCTACTGCTCGTCGATCCGACCCAGATGGGGAGCCGCAGGTGGCTGCGCTGTCGGTCCCGCGGTCTACGGTGCAAACATGTTTAGCCTGCCCGATGGTCTGCCTCCCGGCCGGTTCCTGTCTCGTGATCCCGTACCCGTGTGGGTCTCTGACGAATTCCCTACGGACATCGAAAGGCTGTGGCCCCGCCTGCTGAGCGAGCAACGAGCACGCGGCCTGGTTCCGCTCCTGTGCTGGCCCGCCGCCATGGGAAGACCGCTCAGCCCGGACCATGTCGACGCCGTCCGCCTGGAGGAGGTACTGGCGGCGGACTTCGTCGAGTACCGCCGCAGGAGGCTGCCGTTCTGGACGGACCTGACGCCAGCCCCGGTACCTGAGGAAATCGAGCCATGGCCACACGACCCCGGGCCACCCTTCGAACAGTGGCCGGGCCTGACACCGGCGATGCCGGTTACGTCCGCGGGCCCGACGCCCGAAGAGGCTGCGTCAAGCCTGCTTGGCGGGCTCATCGAGACGTGCGAGTTCGGGCTGGACGAGTGCTGCCTCGTTCTCGTCCCTGCCCATCGCAGCAGCGATGCTCTGGCGTTGATCGGCTGGTCCGCAGAGGCGCCACTCCCTCTGCTGTGTGCACTCCTGCGGAGCTGGGAGGACCGCTTCGGTGCCCAGGTCGTGGCGATGTTCGGCAGCGAGCTGCACGTCTCGGTCGCGAGACCTCTCGTTGAAGCGGAGCACGCGAGCCGGCTCGCTTTGGAGCATGTGCTGTCGACCGCGGACAACATCGTCGATGACCCGCCCACGCCGTTCCCCGAGTACGCGACGGACCTTGTGGGGCGGACTTCCTGGTCGTTCTGGTGGGACTAGACATGACGGCCTGGCTGGCTCCCTCGTTGCGTCGGATGTGCCGTTGCCTGATGAGCAGTGGGCGAGGATCAAGCCGTTACTCCCGGACCGGACGCCGAGGCGTGGGGGACGGTGGAGGCACCACCGTGAAGTAATCGACGCGATCGACTGGAAGTTCCAGAACGGATCACAGCGGGTCCAGTTGCCGGAGAAGTACGGCAACTGGAGGGGCGTCTGCAACCGGCTGCGGATGTGGGCCATCGACGGTACTTGGGAGCGGGTGTTCACTGCGCTGATCGCGCAGGCCGACGCCGAGAATGACCTCAACTGGGCCGTCTCGGCAGACTCCACCATCGTGCGCGCACACCAGCACGCGGTCGGGGCCCGAAAAAAAGGGGCCCCGACTGGCGAGCCGGACGACCCTGCCATCAGCCGGTCCCGCGGCGGACTGACCACGAAGATCCATCTCGCGTCCGATACCCACTGCCGGCCCCTGGCCTTCTACCTCACCGCAGGACAGGCCGGCGACGCGCCCGCGCACGTGATGGCCCGCCCGCGCGTTCCTCGACGGAGGGGACGACCCCGCGCGAGGCCGGACCTGGTCCTGGCCGACAAGGCCTATTCCTCCCGCGCGATCCGCGAGCACCTGCGCAAGCGCGGGAGCCAAGCAGTGATCCCCGTTCCGGCCGATGAACGCGGCCACCGGCTTCGTCGCGGACGCCGCGGTGGCAGGCCACCGGCCTTCGGCCGCGAGGCATACAAGCAGCGCAACATCGTCGAACGCTGCATCAACCGCTTGAAACAGTGGCGAGGCGTCGCCACCCGCTACTAGGCCGTTTCCTTCGGATCACCTACCGTCAGAACCGGTCACATCTGTGTACACCGGACTGCGGTCGGAACTGGGGTCCGTGCTTGGCCGGAAGGCCACGTCTGGGCGCTGTTCCTCACCACGGAACCTCCTGGCCAGGCAGCTCAGGTATGCGCAGGTCGTCGATCCAGTGCAGACGAAATCATTTGACGGCGTCGGGAGAATGCCTGGCATGGGTACAGACATAAGCGGCTTCCTCGAGTATCGGGCGCCGCAAGAGGATCAGGAGCCGATCTGGTACAGCGCACACACCCTCAGCTCCCTCAACGATGTCCGTAACTACGACGCGTTCGGTTGTCTTTTCGGGGTCCGCAACTACGCGAACTTCCGCCCCTTGGCCGCAGGCAAGGGGTTTCCCGCCGACGCCTCGGCCACCGTGAGTGCACGGTTCGCCCAGCTGACCGAGTGGTACGGCGAAGACGGCTGCCACGGCACCACGTGGATCACGTGGGCCGAGGTGAAGGCCGTCGACTGGAACGAGCTCGCAGAGAAGCCCGACAGCCGGCTTCACCAATACCGCCAGACGCAGAACGGGCTCAGGATGACGGGCAAGTCCTCCTGGAGTCGCGCATTCGCCGAGGCTGTCGGTCTCAAAGCGGGCGAGGCGCGGGAGTGGCCCGAAGGAAGTGAGTGGCTCGTCGGGGACACGCTCTATAGATCCGTCACCATTCGCCGCAGAGACGCCGTCACCGAAACCGGCGAGTGGCAACCTGTCTGGGAAGCCATGAAGGAACACGCCGAACAGCACGGTGACGACAACGTGCGCCTCGTCGTGTGGTTCGACGACTGAACAGGACACTGACATCGCGCATCGCCGCTGGGCCCTCGGGTCTTGTCCCCGAACGGTGGACACCTTTGTGTTGTTATGCGGCAAGTGTGATGTTAGCTGATTGTTGTTCGTAGGCGATGGGGGCCTGCTGAC
>NZ_JBHVCT010000158.1:0-7353 GCF_042803195.1 Streptomyces sp. NPDC057428 | reverse complement strand
CCCCTCCCCGGAGGGGCGGGCCGTCGCCCGTACCCAAACGCTTCTCAAGGGCAGCAACGGCATCGGCACGGTCCGCCGCACGGTCCTCCCCGGCGGCCTCCGGGTCGTCACGGAGACCCTGCCCTCCGTCCGCTCCGCCACCTTCGGGATCTGGGCCAACGTCGGCTCCCGCGACGAGACGCCCAGCCTGAACGGCGCGACGCACTACCTCGAACACCTCCTCTTCAAGGGCACGGCCAAGCGCAGCGCCCTGGACATCTCGTCCGCGATCGACGCGGTCGGCGGCGAGATGAACGCCTTCACGGCGAAGGAGTACACCTGCTACTACGCGCGGGTCCTGGACACCGACCTCCCGCTGGCCATCGATGTCGTCTGCGACATGCTGACCGGCTCGCTGATCGCCCCCGAGGACGTGGACGCCGAGCGCGGCGTCATCCTCGAGGAGATCGCGATGACGGAGGACGACCCGGGCGACTGCGTGCACGACCTGTTCGCCCACACCATGCTCGGCGACACCCCGCTGGGACGGCCGGTCCTCGGCACCGTCGACACGATCAACGCGCTGAACCGCGGCCAGATCGCCCGCTTCTACAAGAAGCACTACGACCCCACGCACCTGGTGGTCGCGGCGGCGGGCAACGTGGACCACGCCACGGTCGTACGGCAGGTCAGGAAGGCCTTCGAGCGGGCAGGCGCCCTCACCCGCACCGACGCCGTCCCCACGGCGCCACGCGAAGGCTCCCGCACCCTGCGGGCGGCCGGCAAGGTCGAGCTGCTCAACCGCAGGACCGAGCAGGCCCACGTCGTCCTCGGCGTGCCCGGCCTGGCGAGGACCGACGAGCGCCGCTGGGCGCTCGGCGTCCTGAACACCGCACTCGGCGGCGGCATGAGCTCGCGGCTCTTCCAGGAGGTGCGCGAGAAGCGCGGCCTGGCCTACAGCGTGTACTCGTACACCTCGGGCTTCGCCGACTGCGGCCTCTTCGGCGTGTACGCGGGCTGCCGGCCCAGCCAGGTCCACGACGTACTGAAGATCTGCCGCGACGAGCTCGACCGCGCTGCGACGGACGGTCTCGGTGACGACGAGATCGCCCGGGCCGTCGGACAGCTGGCGGGCTCCACGGTCCTGGGCCTGGAGGACACCGGAGCGCTCATGAACCGCATCGGCAAGAGCGAGCTCTGCTGGGGCGAACAGATGTCCGTCGATGACATGCTGGCCAAGATCGCGGCGGTCACCCCCGACGAGGTCCGGGCCGTCGCGGCGGACGTCCTCGGACAGCGGCCCTCGCTCTCGGTCATCGGCCCGCTGAAGGACAAGCAGGCCGACCGCCTCCAGGAAGCGGTCTCCTAACCACCCCGTAAGGAAAGAACACATGAGCAAGCTGCGCGTGGCCGTTCTCGGCGCCAAGGGACGCATCGGGTCCGAGGCGGTGCGAGCCGTCGAGGCCGCCGACGACATGGAGCTGGTGGCCGCCCTCGGCCGCGGTGACGAGCTGGAGATCCTCACGGAGACCGGCGCCCAGGCAGTCGTCGAGCTCACCACACCCGCGTCGGTGATGGGGAACCTCGAATTCTGCGTCCGGCACGGCATCCACGCGGTGGTCGGCACCACCGGCTGGACCGACGAACGGCTCGCGCAGCTGAACACCTGGCTCTCCGGCTCCCCGGAGACCGGTGTGCTCATCGCGCCGAACTTCTCCATCGGCGCCGTCCTCACCATGAAGTTCGCGGAGCAGGCCGCCCGCTACTTCGAGTCCGTCGAGGTCATCGAGCTCCACCACCCCGGCAAGGCGGACGCCCCATCGGGCACCGCGACCCGCACCGCCCAGCTCATCGCCGCGGCCCGCGAGAAGGCCGGGGCGGCGCCTCAGCCCGACGCCACGGCCACGGCGCTGGACGGGGCGCGGGGCGCGGACGTCGACGGCGTACCGGTCCACTCGGTCAGGCTCCGCGGCCTCCTCGCCCACCAGGAGGTCCTGCTGGGCGGCGAGGGCGAGACCCTCACCCTGCGCCACGACTCGCTGCACCACAGCAGCTTCATGCCGGGCATCCTGCTCGGCACCCGCCGCGTGGTGACCACTCCCGGCCTCACCTTCGGCCTGGAACACTTCCTCGACCTGAACTGACTGGGCCCAACCCCATGCGCGCAAAGCTCACCTACCTCGTCACCTCCGCCGTCCTGGTCTTCTACTTCGTCCTGGCCGGCAGCCGCGGCGTCCTGCTCATCCGGCACGGCACGCTGCTCACGGTCACCTTCGGCGTGGCGGTGCTGATCCTCCCGGTGATCGGCGTCTGGTTCCTCTGGAAGAACACCCAGTTCGTCCGCAGGGCCAACGCCCTGGCCGCCGAACTGGACGCCGAGGGCGGCCTCCCCGTCGACGAGCTGGTGCGCACCCCGTCGGGGCGGATCGACCGAGACTCCGCCGACGCCGTCTTCACCAGGCGCCGCGAGGAGACCGAGGACAGCCCCGGCGACTGGCGCTGCTGGTTCCGTCTGGCCGTGGCCTACCAGGACGCCAGGGACACTCCCCGTGCCCGGAAGGCGATGCAGCGCGCCATCGCCCTGCATGCGAACAAGCCGGTACGCGCCTGATCGGCGCCGTACCGGCTTGTCGTGTGCGCGAACCGTGCGGTGTCAGCCCGTGCGGTACTCGTCGCCCCAGGCCTCGACCGTGTCCGTGGCACGCTCGAAGGCCTCGGCACGCGCCAGGAAGTCCGCGTTGTGGTCCGTCAGCAGCGGAGCCAGCGTCTCGCCGCCCCGGCGCACGACGAGCAGGGCCTGGCCCTGCACGGTGCGCGGGAAGCCGAGCCACTTCACCGGCTGCTGGACCGTACGGACGACCGACGCGTCGTTCCACGCGACCGTGGTCGTACGGAAGAAGCCCACCCGGCGTACGCCGTGCCGGCTCACCCAGGCGCCCACCCGCAGCAGGCGCAGCGCGCTCGCGATGACCACCCCGGCCAGTGCGAAGCACACGCTCGCACCCGACAGCGATCCGGTCAGCGAGATGATCACGCCGGCGAGCAGCACGTAGGACGCGAGCAGCAGGGTGGTGGCTGCCGCAGCGACCCGCCACGGGCCGGGACGGTAGGGCCGCCGCCAGCTGTCGTGGTCGTCGAACGGCAGTGCGATGTCCTCTGCGTCCGCGTCGAATGCGCGGTCGGCCGTCAGGAAGGGCAGGGGCACGACTGATCCTCACTCACAAGCACGCTCGATTGCTGTGCCCGGTGAGGCTACCGAGCGGCCCCACGCCCGACCACCCCAGGGGGCCCGTACGGGTCAGCGGTGCTGCGACGCCTCGGACCTCTGGCTGTGCGAGGGCGTGCTGTCCGTGTCCAGCGCGGGCAGACCGAAGAGCAGCGAGCCGGCGAACCCGGCGATCAGGGTCAGCCCGACGAGTGAACGGCCGGCCAGCTGTGAGGCACTGGGACGCCGCCGAGGGGGAGGTGTGACGTTACTGCGGAACCGGTCGGCGTCGGCGACGAACGAGAACGGGACGGATTCACGCCGGCGGAACATGAGGAAACTCTCCTTGAAAATCTGTGACGGGTACTACTGATGAGTCAGACGTACGGCAGCCCCGATCGGTGCCCCGAATCGCCGAACGCGTGCCGGAAATTCCGCTGGCGGAGGTCCGGCCGGCGCCCCGTAGAGTGGACGCCGCCCGAGCGACGCAATCGGAAGGACCCCGCCGGTGACCGACACCCCCGAGCCCACCAAGGCCCATTTCCGCAGCGACGTCACCGTTGACCTGGTGAAATCCGCCGCAAGCGACTCCGACGTGCTGTTCGCGGCCCGTGTGTCGACGGCCGGTGAGCAGTCCCTGGAAGAGGCCACGAAGGACCCGGAACGCTCCAAGGGTCTCATCAACTACCTGATGCGGGACCGGCACGGCAGCCCGTTCGAGCACAACTCGATGACCTTCTTCATCAGTGCCCCGATCTTCGTGTTCCGCGAGTTCATGCGGCACCGCGTGGGCTGGTCCTACAACGAGGAATCGGGCCGCTACAGGGAGCTCGAGCCGGTCTTCTACGTCCCGGGGGAGTCCCGCAAGCTCATCCAGCAGGGCCGCCCCGGCAAGTACGAATTCGTCGAGGGCACCCCCGAGCAGCACGAGCTCACCGGCCGGGCCATGGAGGACTCCTACCGGCAGGCCTACGACGCCTACCAGGAGATGCTCGCGGCGGGTGTCGCCCGCGAGGTCGCCCGCGCGGTGCTCCCCGTCGGCCTGTTCTCGACGATGTACGCCACCTGCAACGCCCGCTCGCTGATGCACTTCCTCGGACTGCGCACCCAGCACGAGTTGGCGAAGGTCCCGTCCTTCCCGCAGCGCGAGATCGAGATGGTCGGCGAGCAGATGGAACAGCACTGGCAGACCCTCATGCCGCTCACTCATGCCGCCTTCAACAAAAACGGACGTGTAGCTCCGTAAGCGGTGTCCGTATTGCGACGTTTCGTGAAGTTCATCTAGGCTGATCAAACGGACCCGGCACTGCTTGAACCCCCGAGCAGGCAGTGCCGGGCTCCTCTTCCCCGTCCCCCCGAGGGGGCGCGGCGCTCCGACCAACGAGTAGCGTGTTACCCATGGCTCCGATCTCCACTCCGCAGACCCCCTTCGGGCGGGTCCTCACCGCTATGGTCACGCCCTTCACGGCGGACGGCGCACTCGACATCGACGGCGCCCAGCGGCTCGCCGCCCACCTGGTGGACGCAGGCAACGACGGCCTGATCATCAACGGCACCACGGGCGAGTCCCCGACCACCAGCGACGCGGAGAAAGACCAGCTCGTCAGGGCTGTGCTCGAGGCAGTCGGCGACCGGGCGCACGTCGTCGCCGGCGTCGGGACCAACGACACCCGGCACAGCATCGAGCTCGCCCAGGACGCCGAGCGGGCCGGCGTCCACGGCCTCCTCGCGGTGACGCCGTACTACAACAAGCCGCCGCAGGAAGGCCTCCTGCGGCACTTCAACGCCATCGCGGACTCCACCGGTCTCCCGGTGATGCTGTACGACATTCCCGGCCGCAGCGGTGTGCCGATCGACACAGAGACACTCGTCCGGCTCGCCGAGCACCCCCGGATCGTCGCGAACAAGGACGCCAAGGGCGACCTGGGCCGCTCCAGCTGGGCCATCGCCCAGTCCGGCCTCGCCTGGTACTCCGGCGACGACATGCTCAACCTGCCGCTGCTCTCGGTCGGCGCCGTCGGCTTCGTCTCGGTCGTCGGCCACGTCGTCACCCCGGAACTGCGCGCACTCATCGAGGCGCACCTCGGTGGCGACGTGCAGAAGGCCATCGAGATCCACCAGAAGCTGCTCCCCGTCTTCACCGGCATGTTCCGCACCCAGGGTGTGATCACCACCAAGGCCGCGCTCACCCTGCAGGGCCTGCCCGCGGGCCCGCTCCGCCTTCCGCTCGTGGAACTCTCGGCGCAGGAGACGGCCCAGCTCAAGATCGATCTGGCTGCCGGCGGGGTACAGCTCTGACCACGGACTTCACAACTGAATACGCGGGGAAACTCGCGACGGAAACACCACCTGACAACAGCAAGTGCACGAATGACATGCGCGCCACGTGCCCTAAGCGGTACGTGGCGCGCGTGGTGAGGAGAGTCTTTTGAGTCATCCGCATCCTGAACTCGGTACCCCGCCGAAGCTTCCGAAGGGCGGCCTGCGGGTCACCCCGCTCGGTGGCCTGGGCGAAATCGGCCGCAACATGACGGTCTTCGAATACGGCGGCCGTCTGCTCATCGTCGACTGCGGTGTCCTCTTCCCGGAGGAGGAGCAGCCCGGCATCGACCTGATCCTGCCGGACTTCACCACGATCCGGGACCGCCTGGACGACGTCGAGGGCATCGTCCTCACGCACGGCCACGAGGACCACATCGGTGGCGTGCCCTACCTGCTCCGCCTGAAGCCGGACATCCCGCTGATCGGCTCGAAGCTGACCCTCGCCCTCATCGAGGCCAAGCTCCAGGAGCACCGGATTCGTCCGTACACCCTGGAGGTGGCGGAGGGGCAGCGAGAGCGCCTCGGTGTCTTCGACTGCGAGTTCATCGCCGTCAACCACTCCATCCCGGACGCTCTGGCCGTCGCCATCCGGACCCCCGCGGGCCTGGCCGTCGCGACCGGTGACTTCAAGATGGACCAGCTCCCGCTGGACGGCCGTCTCACCGACCTGCACGCCTTCGCGAGGCTGAGCGAGGAGGGCATCGACCTTCTCCTCTCCGACTCGACGAACGCCGAGGTCCCGGGATTCGTCCCGCCCGAGCGGGACATCTCCAACGTCCTGCGCACGGTGTTCGCCAACGCCCAGAAGCGCATCATCGTGGCCAGCTTCGCCAGCCACGTGCACCGCATCCAGCAGATCCTGGACGCCGCCCACGAGTACGGCCGCAGGGTCGCCTTCGTCGGTCGTTCCATGGTCCGCAACATGGGCATCGCCCGTGACCTGGGCTACCTGAAGGTCCCGGCTGGCCTGGTCGTCGACGTCAAGACCCTCGACGACCTGCCCGACGACGAAGTCGTACTCGTCTGCACCGGCTCCCAGGGCGAGCCGATGGCCGCGCTCTCCCGCATGGCCAACCGGGACCACCAGATCCGGATCGTCCCCGGCGACACCGTGATCCTGGCGTCTTCCCTGATCCCCGGCAACGAGAACGCGGTCTACCGCGTGATCAACGGCCTGACCCGCTGGGGTGCGAACGTCGTCCACAAGGGCAACGCCAAGGTCCACGTCTCGGGTCACGCCTCGGCCGGCGAGCTGCTGTACTTCTACAACATCTGCAAGCCGAAGAACCTGATGCCGGTGCACGGCGAATGGCGCCACCTCAGGGCCAACGCCGAGCTCGGCGCGCTGACCGGCGTACCGAAGGACCACATCGTCATCGCCGAGGACGGCGTCGTCGTCGACCTGGTCGACGGCAAGGCGAAGATCGTCGGCAAGGTCCAGGCCGGTTACGTGTACGTCGACGGCCTTTCCGTCGGCGACGTGACGGAGACGTCCCTCAAGGACCGCCGGATCCTCGGTGATGAGGGGATCATCTCGGTCTTCATCGTGGTCGACAGCTCTTCCGGCAAGATCGTGGGCGGGCCGCACATCCAGGCCCGCGGCTCCGGCATCGACGACTCCGTTTTCGGGGCCGTGGTGCCGAAGGTCGAGGAGGCCCTCAACAAGTCTGCCCAGGACGGGGTGATGGAGCCGCACCAGCTCCAGCAGCTGGTCCGCCGCACCGTGGGCAAGTGGGTGTCGGACACCTACCGCCGGCGCCCGATGATCCTTCCGGTCGTCGTCGAGGTCTGACCTTCAAAGGCCGTCACAGGCCGCCGACCAGGAGCGGGCCGCCCCGATTTGCATC
>NZ_JBHVCT010000157.1:0-7437 GCF_042803195.1 Streptomyces sp. NPDC057428 | reverse complement strand
GCCGCACGGCAGTTGCTGAGCATGGCCGCCGACTCCTTCGAACGGCTCGGTGCCGCGGGCTGGGCCGAACGGGCCCAGGCCGAACTCCGGGCCTCTGGCGTGTCCGCGCGTATCTCGTCGGCGCACCTGGCGTCGCTGACCTGGCAGGAGCGCCGGATCGCCGATCTCGCCGCCGGGGGCCTGACCAACAAGGAGATCGGCGAACGAATGCACCTGTCGCCGCGCACGGTCAGCTCCCATCTGTACCGCGTCTTCCCGAAGCTGGGGATCACCACCCGCGCCGCGTTGCGCGACGCGCTGGGCAAGGAGTTTGAGGGCCAGGACATGTGAAGTGATCACGTATCTGAGGGATGTGGCTGATGGATGTGAGTGACAAGGCGGAGCGCCCGGCAGGTGCGCGGAGGCCCGTGGGCCGGGTACTGGTGGTGGGGGCCGGACCGGTGGGGCTGGTCGCCGCGGTGGAACTGGCCCGCAGAGGTGTGGAGGTGCGCCTCGTGGACGCCGCCGGGGGGCCCTCCGGCGGTTCCCGGGGGAAGGGACTGCAGCCTCGGAGCCTGGAGGTTCTCGACGACCTCGGGGTCGCCGGCCGGATCGTGGCCACGGGACGTTCGCGACTTGCGATCCGCAAGTACCGGGGCCGGACGCTCATGGGAACGAGTGAGGTGAACGCCGACTCGCCGGAGCCCACCGCCGCCACGCCGTACCCCCGTACCCTGCTGATTCCCCAGTGGCGGGTGGAGGAGGCACTTCGCGAGCGGCTGAGCGGGCTGGGCGTGGAGGTCGAGTACGGGTCGGAACTGGTGGGCCTGGAACAGGACGGCGATGCCGTGCACGCCTCCGTGCGGACCACGAGCGGGACCGAGCGTGTCTCGTACTCCTACGCGGTGGGCTGCGACGGCGCGTCCAGTACCGTGCGGGGGCTCGTGGGGGTGGGGTTCCTCGGAGAGACCGACGAGACGGTCAGGATGCTCACCGCCGATGTCGAGGTGAGCGGTCTCGACCGCGACTTCTGGCACTGGTGGCCCAGCCCCGGTGGAGAGCTCCTGGCGATGTGTCCGCTGGCGGCGACCGACACCTTCCAGCTGCAGGTCGGCGTGTCAGCCGACACCGCGGGCGAGCTGTCGCTCGCACGGATCCAGGCGCTGGTCGAGGAACGCAGCGGGCGGACCGACATCCGTCTCAGGCGCGTCGTGTGGCAGTCGGTCTGGCGATTCAACGTACGGATGGTTGACCGCTACCGGGTGGGCCGGGTGTTCCTGGCGGGCGACAGTGCTCATGTGCACTCACCGGCCGGCGGTCTCGGAATGAACACCGGAATCCAGGACGCGCACAACCTCGGCTGGAAGATCGCGTACGTTCTGGACGGTGCTCCCGGGACCCTGCTCGACACCTACGAACAGGAACGGCTCCCGATCGCCGCCGACGTCCTGAACCTGTCCTCCGAACTCCTCGCCGGACGTGTCAGGGGAGTCGTACCGGGGGAGGGGCGAGGGTCCGACACCCGGCAACTCACGGTGCGCTACGCCGCCAGCGCGCTCAAGGGCGCCGGCGGGGAAGGACAGGCGGGGGTTCAGGCGGGCGACCGCGCGCCGGACTCACTGCTGCGGGCGGCGGACGGAACCGGGGTCCGGCTCTTCGACCTGCTGCGCGGGCCGCACACGAGCATGATCGCCTTCGGGCCCCGCGGCTCCCGGGCCGCCGCCGCGCTCGTCGAGCGCTTCCCCCGGGATCTGAGGGCGTTCACCGTTCTGCCGGCCAGAACCCCCACCTCCGAGGCGGGGCCGGACTCGCTCACCGACAGCGAGGGCCACGCCCGCCGGGACTACGCCGTGGACGGTGACACCCTGTTCGTCGTCCGGCCCGACGGATACGTCGGACTGCGAGCCGAGGACCCGGACGAGGTCCAGGTCCTGCGGTACCTCCGCCGGCTGATGCCCGAGGGACCGGCGGACCGTGAACCATCGATCCGCTCCCTGTGATGCCGTCGGAACACGATGATCAGTACGCCGCCGGAACTGCGGACCCCGAAGCGTCGGACGCGGCACGCGACGCGGCCATCACCATGCCCCCGTCGACGGTGCCCCGCCGGAGGCGAGCTCCCTTACGGCCGGTGCGGCGATGGTGTTTCGCGCCGCGCTTGGCCGAGAGGACACCGCCGCTCTCAGCACCGCGGACCCGGCGTCTGCGGGGCGCTCAGTCGGCCGGTTCCCGCTGCTTCGGCACCGGCGGCACAAGGTACCCGGTCCGGGGCTCCCTGCGCGTAGGGCGCGCGCCCCCCGACGGGGCCGCTATCTCCCGCAGGGAGAGGTCCGAGCGAGGCTCGAAGCCCAGAGATCCGTACAGCCGCGTGACTACTTCCTGGCCGGCTTCGGCGTGCAGGAAAGGAGTGTTGCCCTGGTCCGTGACCAGGGCGGAGAGGTGCCCGACCACGCGCCGGGCCAGACCCCGCCGCCGGTACTCGGGCAGCGTGCAGACGGTGCTGATCTCGGTGTGACCCGCGGGACGCATCCGCAAGCCCCCCATGGCGACCAGCGACCCGGATCTGCGCACACCGAAATACGTGGTGCAGCGGTGGCTGCCGGGGGGGAACGGACCCGGCCGGGTCGCCTGGATCAGCGCCGCCATCTCCGGGATGTCCGCCGGAGTCAGTTCTCGTATCTCGTTGTCGTGTGTCGTCACCGGGCGTCGTGCTACGAGCTGCACGCCCCGCACGTGGGACACCGTCCGCCAGCCCTCCGGGAGCTCCGGGTCCTGGCCCACCAGCGACAGCACCCCGCCCGGCCCTGCCAGCACGGCCGCGTCCGCCCAGTCCTCCAGGTCCGGCCGATCCGGCAGCGCGGCGAAGGCGGCGAGATCGGGTGCGTATCGCAGGACGCGGCCTCGTTGACGGGCGAAGCGGGCGTGTCCCGCGGTGAGGGAGGCGCGTACGGGAAGGTCGAGCAGGTGAGGCATCAGCGGCTTCCATCGGTGCGTGTGGTTCCCCCGTTCCGCGAAGGCGGAGCCACCGCCGCCGACGGCTGGTCGGCGGCTTCTGTGAACAGATGACGATCCGCGCCGGAGCGCCGGCCCGGCACGGGCAGGCGCGTGGTTCGGGGCCGGCCGCTCTTGCGCGGATGCCGTGTCCGGCCGGCCACGACGGTCAGGAGGCCGGCATGAAGACCGCCTTGGTCTCGAGGAAGCTCTCCAGGCCCTCCGGTCCTCCCTCGCGTCCGTGGCCCGACAGCTTCATGCCGCCGAACGGGACGTTCGGTGAGATCTCGAAGCCGTTGACCGCGAGGTGACCGGTGTTCACACGAAGAGCCACGTCGAAGGCACGCTCGACGTCTGTCCCGAACACGCTGCCGCTCAGGCCGAAGTCCGAGTCGTTGGCGAGACGGACGGCCTCGTCGACGCTCCGGTAACCCTGCACGGTCACCACTGGTCCGAAGATCTCCTCGCGGGCGATCGTCATCCGGGGCGTGACGTCGGTGAACACGGTGGGGTCGATGTAGTACCCCCGCTCGAAGCCGGCACTTTTTCCCCCGCCGGTCAGCAGCCGGGCACCTTCCCGACGGCCCGACTCGATGTACCCGAGAACACGCTGATACTGGCGTGCGTTCAGGACGGGCCCCATGTCGGTCGCCGGGTCCCAGGGGTCACCCACTCGCAGGGCACGCACGGCGGCGGTGTAAGCCTCCGCCACCTCCGCAAGGCGGTGGCGGGGGGCGAGGATGCGCGTCTGGGAGAAGCAGATCTGACCGGAGAACGGCATGGTGAACGGGGTGAGGGCGGGCAGCGCCGTCGACAGGTCGGCGTCATCCAGGAGGATCGCGGCCGACTTCCCGCCGAGTTCGAGCGTTGTGCGGGCCATCCGCTGAGCGGCCACCTCGGCGATCCGCCGGCCGGTGGGCACGCTGCCGGTGAAACTGATCTTGTCCACCGCCGCGGACGCCACCAGCTGGGCCGACTCCTGGGTGTCCGCCGTGATGACGTTGAGGACACCCGGCGGGATGCCGGCTGCCTCGGCGGCATGCGCGATCACCAGCGCGTCCAGGGGGCTCTCGACCGGAGACTTGAGCACCACGGTGCAGCCGGCGGCGAGAGCCGCGGGGATCTTGTGGGAGAAGATGTTGAACGTGGCGTTCCAGGGCGCGATGAGCGCCGCCACCCCCACCGGCTCCCGCACGACCCGCGCGTGGCCGCGTGCGGTGGGCCGCCGTTCACGGAACGCGTACCCGTCGAGAAGTTCCGCGAAATGGTCGAAACGGCTTTCGCCGGCGTGAATGAGGCCCTGGGCGAAGCTGATCGGAGCCCCCACCTGAGCCGTCCACAGGCGTGCGAGGAGCGGCAGCCTCTCACGTATCTCGTCGGCGAAGCGCCTCAGATACCCGGCACGCTCCGAGGCGGGCATACGAGGCCACGGCCCGGTGTCGAAGGCGATCCGGGCGGCGGCCACAGCATGATCCACCTCGGTGCTGTTCGCCAGCGGCAGGCTCAGCATCTCCTCCTCCGTGGAGGGCGACACGAGTGTGACGCGGCGGGTGGAGTCGCCGGGTATCCAGCGGCCACCTGTGTAGAAGCAGTTGAGGAGTTCGTCGGGGAGATCGACAGCGAACGCAGACATGGTTGCCCATCAGGTCGTCGGGGGCAGTGAGAACCACCGGCGCTCGGTGTCCCTGCCGATTGCTCAGGTCATCTCGCCTCATCAAAACAGCTGACGTGCTCACACGTGTGGCTCGAACAAGCCCTGCTGTTCATAGGTTTGCCAGTGCTACCCTTGTGGTAACCCGTCGGCATAGGTGAGGAATGACCGGATGGCATCGTATGCTCCCTTGGGTGAGTTCCTGCGATCCCGGCGGCTGGCAAGCGATCCGAGTCTTGCGCCCCTGCCGACCAAGGGTGTGCGCAGGGTACCCGGTCTGCGGCGTGAGGAAATCGCCCAACTCGCCGGTGTCAGCCCTGATTACTACGCCCGTTTGGAGCAGGGCCGTCAGGTTGCCCCGTCGGCCACGGTCCTGGCGTCCCTCGCGGCGGCGCTCGACCTGGACGCCGCTGAACGGGTCCATCTGTATAATCTCGCTCATCCCTCGGTGACCGACCGCGACAGCGGGACGGCGGCCCGGTCGGCGCAGCCGGGTCTGATACGCCTCATGGATGCGGTCGGCGACAGTCCCGCCGTGCTGCATGGCCGGGGCACGGACGTCCTGGCCGTCAACGAGGCCGCGCGTGCGGTGATCGCGGACTTCTACGCGAAACCCGCCGGGGACCGCAACGTCGCCCGTTGGTTCTTCCTCGACGAGAGTTCGCGCCGGTTCGACGACTGGGACGCCGTCGCCGGGGACGTCGTAGGAATGCTGCGGCTCGACGTGGGACGGTACCCCGAGGACCCGCGGCTGCGGTCGCTGGTCGATGACATGAGAACGAGGAGTCCGCTCTTTGCGGCGTTCTGGGAGGGGCAACGGGTCGCACTCGACGTTCCGGCGCGGAAGGTGATCCGGCATCCCACGGCGGGGGCGCTCACGTTCGACGTGGTGTGTGTGTCGCCCCCGTCGGAGGCGGATCAGACCCTCTTCGTCTTCACGATGAAGTCCGGTTCCCCCACGGAGAAGGCGGTTGCCCGGCTGATGGCCGAGTGGAGGTCCGGCGGCGCCGTCACGTGACGGTCTTGCGGCGGGACCGCCGTCCCGCCGACCGTCAGATGACGGATGTGTCGGGTATCGCCATCCATCGACGCTGGAGCCGCGTCGCGCGGCGCCAGTTGTCCGTACCGTCCCGTCCGGAGTTGAGCCTGATGACATTCCACAGCAACAGGCGGGGGCACGCCGACCGTCCGGTCGGGTCCGTGCGGCCCCTCCCGAGGCGCCGACCCAGGGCCGTCAGTGTCGGCCCGACCCCGACCCCGACCCCGCCCCCGCTGGTCGGGGGACGCGCCTCCGGCCGGACCCCGGTCGCACTGAGCGACGTCGCCCGATCACCCATGCCGTCCGGCGTGCGAGGCGCGCTCGTCACGGCGGTGGACAACACCCCGAACCGCACGTTCCAGGTCGCCTGGTCATCCCATGCGGCGCCGTCCCGTATCCCACCGGGTCGCATCCGGCTTTCCTGGTCGTCGGCGGGCGAGGACCTCATGGACGTCGAGGCCCGTCTGGGCCTGCCGGGCGCAGTGGTCCTGCTGGCCCGATGGCCGGGCGGGGGCACGTTTGCCGGTGAGACTCGCGGCAGGCAAGTCTCACCGCACAGCTCTGCGCACCCTGCTGCGCATCCCGCTGCCTGCCACGGGGACGCCCCGCGTCACCGGCGTCGACGACTTCGCTCCTACAGCAACGGCCCCACGGCTTCGACGAACTGCGGGCCGTAGCACGGAAGCTCTGGTCCATCGGGAACAACCTCGCCATCGCCAGCACGGACGGGGCGGACTTCGTCGACGCCGCCGACCAGGACAGCGTCTTCCGGGGCTTTGGACCTGGGCCGGAGCAACCTGGCCTCAGCGCGGGGGCCCTGTCGATGTCGCCGGGACGGCCGTCTCTCGTCCGTCCCGTGGAGGCGCGGCCTGGGCCGCGCCTCCACATCTGGTTCAGCAGCTGGGTGTGTCCGTGTCGGGATCGCGGTTGGCTCCACTGATCCGGCCCAGCTCCTCGGTAGTGACGCCGGGTCTGTCACTGGGACTGGTCGTGGACCGCATCCCCGCCAGTTGGAGGTCCAGGTGTCGCTGCCACGCGTGTGGAGCCACCGAGCCGCTCGTGGTGATGATGCCGCGGATGGCCCATACCGTCGTCATGACATCCCCGAGCGTGATGTCCGGGCGGACTCGCCCACGCTCCTGGGCCTGGCCCAGCAGTGCACCGACCAGGCTGCGCAGCTGGTCGGCGTGGGCGGCATTCGAGCGGCTGACAAGCTTCTCGCCGAAGCCCCGGTGCTCACCGAGGGAACTGCCCAGCACCCGGAGAAACCTCTCCATCCCGCTGCCGTCACCCCTGGCCAGCGCAAGCTGGGCAGCCTCGATGTGTTCACCGTGGACGAGCCGGATCAGTTCGTCCACGAGGGCTTCCTTGCTGGGGAAGCGGCGGTAGACGGTGCCGACTCCGACTCCGGCCCGTGAGGCGATGAGTTCCATGCTGGCGTTCGTGCCGAACTCGGAGACGACCTGCCATGCCGCGTCCACGATCAGCTGTTGGTTGCGCACCGCGTCGCGTCGTAGTCGGCGGGCGTCCCCGTCCTGCTCCGTCATCGCTGAGCCGCACTCCCCTCTCGACCGGCCTGCCGCTTCGCGCTAGGTCCGTGACTGCCTCCCACCTCGGCAGGTACCACTTCCGCGGGGGTACCCAGGGACCCCTCTGGCTCGCTTCGTACGACGACGTGACGTCGTCGAGCGGTCGCGGGTATGAGGGCGGCCGCCACGGCGGCGACGGCCAGAGCGCCGGCCAGCAGCGTGAAGCCATGTGTATAGCCGGACTCCGC
>NZ_JBHVCT010000156.1:0-7750 GCF_042803195.1 Streptomyces sp. NPDC057428 | reverse complement strand
AGGCGCGACTGGAGATCTTCCAGTGGCTTACCTACTACAACGCCCGCAGACGCCACAGCGCCCTCAACTACCTCTCACCAGCCGAATTCGAACAGCAACAACAGAGAGCACGTACACTCACACTCGCAGCATGAACCCCCGTGTCCACACTCCGGGGGACACCTCACCAACTCCCGTCCCCCGTTCACGCCGCGCTCACCGCCTTCCGGCACTCGCCCGCCGCCGGCTGCGGCACGCGGATCTCGTCGTCGAGCGCACGCGCCGCCAGCTCGACCATCCGCTGCCGCCAACCGACGACCTCCTCGGAAGCCGACGGCCGATCCGCGGCCCTGACCTGGCCGAGCCGCTGGGCGAGAAGGAGCTTCGCGCTGCGCTGCCGTGCCTGCTCGGCAGTTGCCCGGGCCTGCAGCTCACCGCTGCCCCGCGCCCGCTCGATGGCGAAGACCCGTTCGGCCTCCGCCTGGGCCTCCGCCGAGTCCAGCAGAGCGTCCACCGCGCGGGCTCGCTCCGCTCGCAGCAGCTCCTCGGCCAAGTTCCGCGCCTCCCAGGCCACTGCGGCCTCCGGCATCCCCTCGCGCCGCAACCGTCCCGTCACCCGGTCGACTTCGCCCTCCAGCCGGCCCCGGCACGCGGCCAGCCGACCCGCCACCACGCCCAGATCTTTCACCGGCCCTTTCACGGCGGCCGCGACCTGCGCCGCCTGCTCCACAGCCTCACGAACCGTGCGGTTGTGCGAGCACACCGGGCACAGGCCAGCGGCCTCCGGGACCCCGCACTCCTCACACGCCCGTTCCGCCAACTCCGCCTTCTCCCAATCGAGTTCCTCGCGCTGCCGCGCCCAGACCACCTCGCGGCGCGCCCGCTCCACCACGGCACGCTCGCGCCGTACAGCGTCCCGCGCAGCCCGCAGGGCGACCTCCCGGCTCAGCCGCCGTTCGACCTCCGCCTTGGCCTCGGCCGGCGCCATGCGGGGCAACTCGGCGGCCACGGCCTGGACGACCTGGTGCCGCAGCGCCCGGCGGTCCCCGATCAGCAGCTCGCAGCTTGGGCACACCAGCCCGGTGTCCATCCGCACCTGGTCGTCGCACGCCGTCGCGTAGCACTCCGCCCGCTGCGGCAGACCCCGCGACAACAGCCAGCCGACGGGCTCGCGCACCCGCTCACCGTGCTGAGCAGCAAGTCGCCGCTCCAACCGCTCGGCCAGCACTACCGGCGCTTGCTCCGAGCCCACGACCCCAGCCAGCCGCCGCAACTCGGCCTTGAGCGCCACCCGCACCCGGATACGCCCCCCGGCATGCCCGATCCGGGCCCATTCCAGCCGTACCGGGTCCAGCACCCGCTCCAGCCCCCGCGGCAACGACCACCGCAACCGGACCGGCTTTGCGACGACCGGCTCAGGAGTCGTTTTACCCTCTCCGGCTCGATCCGCCTGCTGTTCCCCGCGAAGCGGGCCACCCCGCACACCCTGCTCGTCGACCACGCCGATACTGCCCGCGCCGGAGTGGATCTCGCGCTCGTCCGCGCGCTCCGGCAACGGTGGGAACCCCAACGCGGCTTCGCCGGAAAAGCGAGACGAAGCAGTATCAGAACCACCTTGAGTAACCACCGGTGTGTGGCCAGTGTGGAGGTCTGCAGAAGCCGACGGGTCGGCTTGCTCGCGGAGACCCGTACTGACCTGGGCATTTGCCGAATCCCTGGCCGACTGATCCCCGGATGCACAAGTGGAGGCGGCGGAGGCGGCCAACATGAGGTCTTCCAGGTTCTCCTGAGCCCACCCATCACCGGCCAGCACCATTTCGTCCTCGGGAGACTCAGTCCCTGCGCACCGTGGACACGGTCCACCCTCCTGCGTCCGTTCATCCGCCAAGACGGAAGAACGGCCAGCAGGCTCCGTTGGCAATACCTTGCGTAGCCGCGCATGAGCGGCTACGACCGCTGGCACCCGAAGTCGACCGCCATCAGCGCGCTCCTCCCCCTCCAACTCGAGTTTCCCGGCGGCCACCAAGCGGTCGACCGCAGCTGCTGCGACATCGACCTCGCAACCCATCAGGCGAGCCACCGTCACATCGGCCCGTCGGATCCCCTGAGCTACCCGACCCGGGGCCATCCGTACCCGACCGTCAGCTCGGGCCTCCAGGCACAGCAGCACCATGGCCAGACGGTCCGTCGCTGCGCCCCTTTCGCGCCGCGACGCCATGAACCCAGCCAAGGTGGCGGGCTTGTCCTTCGGCGTCCATCCCGGACATGTCACCGCCTCGCAGAACCGCAACAGTGTCGCCAGCTCCCGCTTGGTCAGCTTCCCGAGCGGCGCCTCACCTGCAGCAGCGCGCGCTTCCCGCAGCGGAAGAAGCTCAAAGCGCAGTGCGACAGTCCGCCCTTCCTTGGACCGCTTCGGCGCGCACAAGATGGAACCCGACCTCTTCGCATCCGGCACCAACGTGTGCCCAACGTGCGAGACCGAGCATCCCAGCCAGCCACCAACGTCACGAGCCGTCATATCGACGACGGCAGACATCAAGGGAGCTTTCGCCAACAGGACCACGGCGGCCAGCTTGACGAGAGGACTTTGCCCAGCCAGCCGGGAGTCGTGAAGCAGCTCCCGAACTGCGGAGGCAAGAGCCGTACGCATCGCTGGAGATAGCAGAAGAGGCTCATTGGCGGCCTGCCGCTCATGAGCGAGGTTGTCGGGCGAGTGTGGGGCTGGGGCGCGCCGGGTCGTTTCGGCGTTGGGCACGACTGAACCAGCCCTCGGGCGGGTAGCTATGATCTGCTCCTGTCGAGGAGGTAGGAGAACAACGGCCATCGCGGACCGGCGCTGCCTGGGGAGGTAGAGGAGCCGATCACGTGGCGGTGTGGAGTTTGGAATTTGAGTAGTGCCTAACCTCCTCGACAGATTTGGCCCGGGTCGTGCACCCGGGCCAATCGAGCATCAGGGGGTTAGTCTGTGCGTCCCCTGAGTGCAAGTCATAAGCCGCTGCTAGCGGGCAGAGCCGACGACCTCGTTGGTCGGCCGCTTCGATGGAAGTTCCATGAACCAGAGGCCCAGCGGCGCGTAGTAGAAGGGCTCCGAAGCGAGCTTGAAGAGGGCGGAGCAGTAGGGCCCCGGGCCCGTGGCCAGTTCACATCCGGATTGGTGTACGAACAGCCCAGTGTCTGGCTGGACTTCGTCCGGCAGGGCAGCCCGCGCAGTCTCGATCGTTATTGACTCCCAGACCCGTAGCCCCTGGTCCTTGTTGGCCGGCCGACGTTCTTCCGGCCAGACGAGGCGCTTCAACGCGCCGTAGAGCCGGACCAGAACGATGTCCGACTCCACGATGTGGTGGGCGTCGATCACGCCCTCGTCAGTCGCGTCTCGCGCCACCTTGGGCAGAACATGGGCCTCTTGTGCCAGGGCTCTGAGTGACCATCCGCCCGCGGTAGTCCTCATCAATCCATCCTCACTTTCCGTTAGAGGCATCCTACCCCGTGATCGCCAGCATTTTGGTAATGACAGAACCACCTGGTGCCGCACGTCGCGCTTTCCCACGGCTTGATGACCCATCAAAAATTTCGAAATTGAGGGCAAATTAGCCCAATCAACCGTCATGGTCGCGGTAGTGACAGAAGCAGAGAGGGGTGCCGGTGAGCGTGACAGTGTCACAGTGCGAAGTTCCGCCCTTGGGCGAGTCGGGCGGCGTCTGCGGCGGTAGGCGCGCAACGTCGCGCGTATGGGTGCGTGTTGGGGTGCGTGCGTGGAAGTGGGTGAATATGTGAATCAACATATAGTTGAGGGGTCCGGCCGATGGGCGGTTTGTAGCGATCGTTGCAACACGTGGTCGGTTGTCTAGGCCGCGAGGAGTTTAGCCAGGCGCTCGGCTGGGGTTTCCCAGCCGAGCGTTTTGCGTGGGCGGCGGTTGAGCTGGTCAGCGACGGAGTCCAGGTGCTCGGGGCTGAGGACCGAGAGGTCGGTGCCCTTGGGGAAGTACTGCCGCAGCAGCCCGTTCGTGTTCTCGTTCGAGCCGCACTACCAGGGGCTGGCGGAGTCGCAGAAGCAGACCGGGATGTCGGTGGCGAGGGTGAACTCGCCGTGCCGGGCCATTTCGCTGCCCTGGTCCCAAGTCAGGGATCGCTTGAGGTGTGCGGGCAGGGTCTGGGCGGTGGCCGTCAGTGCGGTCAGGACGGTCTCGGCTGCGTGATCGCCGGGCAGGTGCAGGTGCAGGAGCATGACGTAGCGGGTTGCGCGTTCGACGAGGGTGCCGATCGCGGACTTCCCGTCCTTGCCGATGATCAGATCGCCCTCCCCGTGGCCTGGCACCGCCCGGTCCTCGGCAGGCCGTTCGCTGATCATGATCATCGGGGTGGTGAAGCGCGGCTGCCGGCAGTTGGCCTGTCGCTGGGGCCTGCGGCGGGCCCGCCCTGAGCGCAGGGCGCCGGCGAGGTCGCGCCGTAGCTGGCCCCTGCCCTGAACGTAGAGCGCCTGGTAGACGGTCTCGTGGACCACGTGCATCTCCGCCCGGTCGGGGAACCGTGCCAGCAGAGCCTGGCATATCTGTTCCGTGCTCCACTTCTCGTCCAGCATCGCCTGGACGGCGTCGCGAAGCTCCCGTTCCCGGGTGATCTTGCGGAGCTTGGGGCGGGGCCGTCGGGCATCAGCGCGGGCCTGAGCCGCGTGCGGACGATAGGCCCCGCTGCCGGAGTGGCGGTAGCGCCGGATTTCCCGGCTGGCCGTGGACGGACTGCGGCCCAGCTCCGCGGCGATCGCCCTCACGGTGGCCTTCTCCCTCAGCCGGTCCGCGATGTGGATCCGCTCGTCCTCACACAGGTACCTGAATGTGCCGGAAGGCGGCACCACCGCGGAAATCGGTGGTGCCGCCTTCCGCCTACGGTCGGCGCTGCGGCCGTTACGCCACTTGTTGCCGGTTCGCCGGTCAACACCGACGATCCTGCAGGCTTCCGTGGTTGCTGTAGCCCTGCTGCACGAGCCGGGAGTGTGCCTCCCGCTCCCGGCACAGCTTCACCGGCCCCTGAGCCCTGGTCCGCACCTCGCGGATCTCGAAGTCCATCGCACCCCTTGAACTGGGGTGCTGCAACGACCACTAGAATCTAAGATGTGGCCGGGTCCTTCAACTACGCGCTGATCCCTACCGGACTGAGGGGAATGGGCCTTCCTCGTCCGCCTCGTCAAGGAAGCGGTCGACGGCTGCGGAGACGACGTCGAGGATGATTCCTCCGCTCCCGGCACCCCGTTGGCCACGCATCGTGCGCTTGAGTCCTTTTAGGAACTCGGACATGTCCGGGGAAACACCGGCTTGAATGCTCACGCCCGGCGGGTGCTCGCCTGACCACTTCTCGATCAGCCACTCGTTGGCCAGCGACGCGAGCTCCTCAGGGCTCAGCTCGCTGATCTTTCGCAGAGCCGCATCGAGATAGTGGCCGGGCATGAGGTTGCGCTTCGAACTTGCTGCGTCGTCGTCAGCCTTGTCCAGGAGCCTGGCCTTGGTCTCGCCCTCGATTCGGCCAGACCAAGTCACCCAGTTTCGTTCAGTGCGGTGCTTGATGAACGACTGAAGGACGGTAGCTTGAACGGGGCCTGGGCTGCCTGCCTTCTTTCGCCTCGGCCTTAGGGTCGGCTCCGCCGAGGCAGCGGAAAACCCTGGCCCGTCATTGCGGCGTTGCCGTGTGGCTGGCCGACTGGGGCGAGTGCCCTCTTCTGTAGGGATCCTCTCTGGAGCGGCCGACGCGGGCGCCTCGACGATAGGCTGGTCGGTCTCCTTCCCCTGTTCGGCCAGCCGCGCCCCTGGGGGTTCTTCCGCCTCTGCCCCAGCAGCCTGATTGGGAAGGGACACTGCGTTGGAGGCGTCATCTGGAGGCAAGGTGCGGGTGGTTTCTACTGCCCCCTGCTCCCCCGCAGGAGCTTCGTCGATGTTGACAGCCCGTAGTTCGCGAGCAGGTTCCTCATCTGCGGGGGCCGGCGGCTCGGGTGCTGGAGGAAGCGCGGCGGTCGGCTCGGAGCTGCCACGGCGTTCAGATTCGGCTGCGTCGTCGCCAAGGAAGCCACCCTCGGTGGCATCGTTGCCTACGTGCTCGATGGCGGAGAAATCGAAGGATCGGGATTTCCCTCTCTTCCGCTTCGGGCTCGTTCCAGCCTCGGCTGGCCGCTTCCCGGTGCCTTCCTGTGCCTTCACCTGGTCGTCAGGAGCGGTGCTCATGTTGTCGAGCCCTTCATGCGAGCGAGGATCTCGACGGTGAGGTCCTCGTACCAGCCGCTTGCTGCATAGCTCGGCTCATCAATCACGATGGGTCGGCTGATTCCATACGAAGCAGAGATTTGCGGGCTCGTTCGGATCTGCTTGCTGAAGGGCGCGAGCTCGTGCTTCTGGAGGTACGTGTCGACAGCGTCAGCCTCATCGGTTCGCTTGGAAGGCGGCTGTGCTTCGTTGATCACCGTGCCGAGGAAGACAGGCTGGCACTTTCCCTCGGTCCTCTCGGGGACCTTCACAACGTTGTTCCGCACCACACGGGCTCCGTCGGCGGTTGCGAGCCGGGGGTTGCACACGGCGATGACGAAGTCGCCGGCGGCAAGAGCTACGGAGGACAGAGCGTCCGCGGAGGGTGGGGTGTCTACGAGGATGAAGTCGAACTCGTCCTCCACCGTCACGAGCAGCTCTCTAAGACTGGAGATGGCCTCCCACCCGCGCTTCGCTACCTCGGTTCGGGCACGGTCTGTGACGTTCATGACCGACCCGATGACGCTCAGGGTCCCAGGCTTCTCGAACTCCTTGAGGAGGACGCTTCGGTCGACCATGCGGCTGTGCAGTGGCGGCATAGCTCCGAGGTCGTCGGAGTCGAGGGCGTCGATGTAGTCGATCAGCGCGCTGCCGATGTCCTGTGGCTTGCGGGCGAACGCGCCAAGGGAGACGCCGAGCTGCCCCTGGAGTTCGAGGTCGATCATGCCGACGCGAGCTCCACCGCTGGCGAGACTTGCGCCGATATTCGCTGTCGTCGTGGTTTTGCCCACTCCACCCTTTTGGCTGGCGAGGATGATGACCTTCATGGGTGCCTTCCTCCCTCTCCCCTACCTCGCCCTGGTTGCTCGCTGTCCTGGGGCACTGTCGATGTTTGTTGGGGGTTTGAGACTGTCAGATTCACTAGGACGGTCGCAAGATTAACAGGCGGGGAGCCGTATTCCTTGCAGTACCGGCTCAGACAGCGTGTCGACGGTACTCGTTCGACTGAGACAGCGAATCTGTCAGTCTCGAACCCCCTTCTCAGTGACGCGTTATAGTGCGTTTTGTGCGATATGTAATCAATCTTGGTTGCCTCGACTGCCGGCGCCGCGTCTCCGCGTGCGGGCCTAGGGCGTCAAGTGGAGGTGCGAGGCCGTCGGCCGGGCCGTATCGCCGCGGGACAGCATGACCGCGGTAGGGCTCGCGTGAGCTGGCATCAGTGCGATGGGACGGCTGCCCGGAAGCGCGGCTCGGCGTGCGTTGGTTCGACCGGGCCAGGGTGCCCGGGGGCGCACATGGTTGTGCAGGGGTCACCGCTCGTGCGTGTTCAAGCGCGGCAGCGAGTGAGTTCGTCAGCGTTGTCCTGCGCGGGGCGTGAGGTAGCGGATGTAGGGGTTGCGTCTGCCGTGGTTGCCGCCTTGGTGTAACTGCACATGACGGGACGAGCGTCTAACGACCTTGGGGGAATTAGTGATCGTCCCGGTCGGGCCGTGACATGAGAAGGACCGCACGGGTTAGGTGAGTTGTGAAGCTTTCCTGGGCCC